>JAIXSF010000206.1 GCA_027484835.1 Rhizobiaceae bacterium
CCATGATCCGGGCTTCGGCTTCAATCTTGTTCGCCTTGGTGACCGGGATGTGGTGGAAGGGGATGTCGTGGTTCACGACGACCTTCTGGTAGTCGAAGTGGTTGGAGACGACGCCGACGATCTCGATCGGCAGAGCTCCGATCTTCCAGCGATAGAGCAGGTCGTTCAGGCAGTGACCGAAGCGTGAGACCATCAGAAGAACTTTCGCCCGGGCATCACCGTCATGGAATTCGGCGGTCATGCCGAATGTCTTCTTCACCGGTTCCAGTCCCTCAACGATTTCCTCGATCGTCGCGCCATCCTGGATGATGAAGCTGAGCCGCATGAAGAACCGCCCGCTGTTGAGATCGTCGAACTGCGAGCTGTCGACGATATAGCAGCCCTTGTCGGCGAGCAGGCCCGTAATCGCGGCCACGATGCCGCGGGTCGACTTGCAGGAGACGGTGAGCACATGTTTCATCGATTCAGCTCCGGTACGGGCATGGGTCATTGACGCGCCGCCATCCTCGCCGATGTGCAAGGATCTGAAGCGGCCATGATCATGGGAGATTGCAGATGCTCGGGACAAGCCGGAGCATCTGCGTGTTTTCCAAGGAAATCAGACATCGAGTGTCGTCTGATGCTCCCAGGCGGTGAACTGCGAGCAGTAGGTGTTCCACTCGCCATGCTTGAGCTTCAGATAGGCGGCGGAGAATTCAAGGCCGAGGGCCTCCTGCAGGCCCTGGTCTTCCTCATAGGCACGCAGCGCATCCAGCAGGTTGAGCGGCAGCTTCGGCGCGTCCTTGATCAGGTGTCCGTCGCGATACATGTCGACATCGTGACGAGGACCCGGATCTGCATTGCTTTTCAGGCCGCTCAAGCCGGCGGCAATGATGATCGCCTGCAACAGGTAAGGGTTCACGGCCCCATCCGGCAGACGCAACTCGAAACGGCCGGGGCCGGGGACACGCACCATATGGGTGCGGTTGTTGCCGGTCCAGGTCACGGTATTCGGCGCCCAGGTGGCACCTGAAATCGTGCGTGGCGCGTTGATGCGCTTGTAGGAATTCACCGTCGGATTGGTGATAGCGGCCAGTGCCGAGGCATGTTTCATGATGCCGCCGAGGAATGTCTTGCCCTTGGCCGAAAGGCCGAAGGGCATGGACTTGTCGGCGAAGGCATTGATCTTGCCATCGACGTCCCAGACCGAGATATGCGCATGGCAGCCATTGCCGGTCAGACCCTTGAAGGGTTTCGGCATGAAGGTGGCGCGCAGCCCGTGCTTTTCGGCAACGGATTTGACCATGAACTTGAAGAAGGAATGCTTGTCAGCCGTCTTCAGGGCGTCGTCATACTCCCAGTTCATCTCGAACTGGCCGTTGGCGTCCTCGTGGTCGTTCTGGTACGGCTTCCAGCCGAGTGCCAGCATGTGATCGCAGATTTCGGCGATGACATCGTAGCGGCGCATCAGCGCCTGCTGGTCGTAGCAGGGCTTTTCGGCGGTGTCGTACTGATCCGAAATCGTTTCGCCGTCAGCCGAAATCAGGAAGAATTCCGGCTCGACTCCGGTCTTCACGCGCAGGCCCATCTCGGCGGCCTCCGCAACCAGACGCTTGAGCACCACGCGCGGCGCCTGCTCGACGGGCTTGTCTTCCATCACGCAATCGGCCGCGACCCAGGCAACGTCCTTCTTCCAGGGCAGCTGGATGACGGAGGAGGCATCGGGAATGGCGAAGAGATCAGGATGGGCCGGCGTCAGGTCGAGCCAGGTGGCGAAGCCGGCAAAGCCTGCGCCATCCTTCTGCATGTCGGCGATCGCTTCTGACGGTACCAGCTTCGCGCGCTGGGCGCCGAACAGATCCGTGTAGCTGATCATGAAATATTTGATGCCGCGCTCGGCGGCGAAGCTTGAAAGATCCTGTGTCACGTCGTTCCCCTGTTTTTATGGATTGAGACACATTGGTTGAAAGGAAATGGCCGCATCCGTGGGAGTCGGATACGGCCATTCAGGTTTTAGAAGCCTCCTTTGCCGGGGTACCAGCTGGTGCCGGCGAGCGGCACTTGCGCCATGGCAGCGGCTTCCATGGTGAGCGCACAGAGGTCTTCCGGCTCGAGATTGGTGAGCTTGTTCTTGCCGCAGGCGCGCGCGATCGTCTGGGCTTCCAGCGTCATGACCTTGAGATAGTTGGCAAGCCGGCGGCCGGCGGCCACCGGATCCAGGCGGGCGGCGAGTTCCGGATCCTGCGTGGTGATGCCGGCCGGGTCCTTGCCTTCATGCCAGTCGTCATAGGCGCCCGCCGTAGTGCCGAGCTTCTGGTATTCCTCTTCCCACTTCGGGTCGTTGTCCCCGATGGCAACCAGCGCTGCGGTGCCGATCGCCACCGCATCGGCGCCGAGTGCGAGGGCCTTGGCCACATCGGCACCGGAGCGGATGCCGCCAGAGATGATCAGCTGCACCTTGCGATGCATGCCGAGATCCTGCAGCGCCTGTACCGCGGGGCGGATGCAGGCGAGCGTCGGCATGCCGACATTTTCGATGAAGACGTCCTGGGTTGCGGCCGTCCCGCCCTGCATGCCGTCGAGCACCACCACGTCGGCACCGGCTTTCACGGCGAGGGCCGTATCGTAGTACGGGCGGGCGCCACCCACCTTCACATAGATCGGCTTTTCCCAGTCAGTGATTTCGCGCAGTTCGAGGATCTTGATTTCCAGATCGTCCGGACCGGTCCAGTCCGGATGGCGGCAGGCGGAGCGCTGGTCGATGCCCTTGGGCAGGTTGCGCATGTTGGCGACGCGGTCGGAAATCTTCTGGCCGAGCAGCATGCCGCCGCCGCCGGGCTTGGCGCCCTGGCCGACGACCACTTCGATCGCGTCGGCGCGGCGCAGGTCTTTCGGGTTCATGCCATAGCGCGAGGGCAGATACTGATAGACGAGCGTCTGGCTGTGGCCACGCTCTTCATCGGTCATGCCGCCGTCGCCTGTCGTGGTCGACGTGCCGGCGAGCGTGGCGCCTCGGCCGAGCGCTTCCTTGGCATTGCCCGAGAGAGCACCGAAGGACATGCCGGCGATGGTGATCGGGGTCTTCAGATAAATCGGCTTCTTGGCAAAGCGCGTGCCGAGCACCACGGAGGTGTCGCATTTCTCACGATAGCCTTCGAGCGGATAACGCGAGATCGACGCACCGAGGAACAGCAGGTCGTCGAAATGCGGGACCTTGCGCTTGGTGCCGGCGCCTCTGATATCGTAGATGCCGGTGGCGGCCGCACGGCGGATTTCGGCCAGCGTGTAATCGTCGAAGGTTGCGGACTTGCGTGGCGGGGTGAAAGGGTTGTGGTAGCTCATGGCTGTTCCTCGCCTCAGTACGCGTCAGCGTTGTCGATATTGAAATTGTAGAGTTTGCGGGCCGAGCCGTAGCGCTTGAACTCTTCTGGCTTCACATCGGTGATGCCGGCCTTTTCAAGAAGCTCAGCGAGCTTTTCGAGGTGCTCGGGGCGCATGTCCTTTTCGATGCAGTCGGCGCCGAGGCTCTTCACCGTGCCGCGCACGAAGAGCTTGGCCTCATAGAGGCTGTCACCGAGCGCCTCGCCGGCATCGCCACAGACGACGAGGTGACCGGACTGCCCCATGAAGGCCGACATGTGCCCGATTGAGCCTTTGACGACGATGTCGATGCCCTTCATCGAGATGCCGCAGCGGGAGGCAGCATTGCCCTTGATGACGAGCAGGCCACCGCGACCGGTAGCGCCGGCATATTGCGAAGCATCCCCCTCGATCACCACGGTTCCGGACATCATGTTTTCGGCCACACCCGGCCCGGCAGATCCGTGCACCGTGACGGTTCCCCCGTCGTTCATGCCGGCGCAGTAGTAGCCGACGGAGCCCTTCACCTCGACGGTGACGGGCGTGTCGATGCCGACGGCCACGGCGTGGTGGCCGCGCGGGTTGACGACTTCGAAGGCAGTATCATTGGCGCCGGCATTGAGCGCATGAAGGGCACTGTTCAGTTCGCGCAAGGGGGTTTGGGACAGGTCGAAGACGGGCATGGTTGCAGCTTTCGTATCGTGAAGGGCCAGGCGTCAGGCGGCTTTTTCGTGATCCCAGAAGTAAACGGTTGCCGGCTCCGGCTCCCAGACGCGGGCGGTCTCTATGCCCGGCAGATTGACCAGGGCGCGATACTCGGAGCCGAAGGCGACATACTGATCGGTCTCGGCCATGACGGCCGGCTTGCAGGCGATCGGATCGCGCACGACGCCGAAGCCCGACTTGGTGCCGACGACGAAGGTGAAGAAGCCGTCGAGATCATCGAGCGCGCCGGTCAGCGCCTGGCCCAGATCCTTGCCCTTGGCCATCTCGGCGGTGAGATAGGCGGCAGCGACTTCACTGTCGTTCTGGGTTTCGAAGCTCATGCCTTCGCGCACCAGTTCGCGGCGGAGATTGTTGTGGTTGGACAGCGAGCCGTTATGGACGAGGCACTGGTCCGCTCCCGTCGAGAAGGGATGGGCACCGAGTGTGGTGACGGCGCTTTCGGTGGCCATGCGGGTATGGCCGATGCCATGCGTGCCGCCCATGGAGCGCACGTCGAAGCGCGAGACCACATCCTTCGGCAGGCCGATTTCCTTGAAGATCTCGACGCTTTCGCCGGAGCCCATGATGCGGGTGTTGGGGCGGATTTCGGCAAGAATCGCGCGGATCTCGCCAAGCCTGGAGGCTGAGATCTCGATCACCGCATGTGTGCTCTTGATCGTGACAGCAGCGTCAATGCCGGCCTTCGCCAGATCGGCGTCGAGGCCGGCGAAATCACTTGCCGGATCAGCAGACTGGATCGTCACCTTGGCCTTGCCGTCGGCCGTGCCGCCATAGATCGCGATGCCAGCGGAATCCGGTCCGCGATCGGTCATGGTGATCAGCATGTCCGACAACAGATCCCCTAGTCGGGGCTCCAGCGCCTTGTCTTTCAGGAACAAACCCACAATGCCGCACATGGCCGCGATCTCCAGTTTTCGTTGGAGACAGACCTAGCAGCGGCCAAAGATAAAATCAATCTGAGGGAATAAATTTTTCTTTTAAGGCAACTATCGCTGTTGCGGATAGGAGATGATCGAGAGATAGCGGGCGGGCAGTTTCACCAGCTCCTCAGGGCCATGCGGGGCATCTGCGTCGAAGAACAGGCTGTCGCCTGCTTCCATGCGGTAGAGCCGGTCGCCATGCCGGTAAACGACCTCGCCCTCCAGCATGTAGAGGAACTCCATGCCCTCGTGCTGGAAGGTCGGGAAGATGTCCGAAGACGCGTTGAGCGTGATCAGGTATGGTTCGACAATCACACCGGAGGTGTTGTTTTCGCTGTGCCCCAACAGACTGTAGTGATGGCCGGCGCGGGTCCCGCGGCGTTCGAGATTGACCCCCTCTCCGGCCTTGACGAAGCTTGCCGATTTCGGTTCCTCGAACCCCCGGAAGAAGGCTGTCAGAGGAACGCCGAGCGCCTTGGACAGCGCTTGCAGGGTGGTAAGCGAAGGGGAGATGTTGCCGTTCTCGATCTTCGACAGCATGCCGACGGACATGCCGGTTGCTTGGGCGAGATCGGCCACGGTGATGCCCAGCTTCTTGCGATAGGTGCGCACTTCATGGCCGATGGCCATTTCGAGATTGTTGGCGCGGGGTTCGCGAACGGCATGAGGGTCCTGGGCAAGGAGCGCCTTTTCAGGGTTTGCCACTTGTTTCCCGCTCTTTGCCATCGTCTCTCGTCCTCCCGGCACTCGGCCCGCCTTCACGCTATACGTTTGCTTGCTCTAGCGGATTTTGGCGTCAGGCCAAAATGCTCTTTGAAGGCGCGAGAGAAATGAGACGCGCTCGAAAAGCCGGTGGCGAACGCAAGTTCCGACAGCGAGAGCGGGCTCTGTTCCAACAAGCGCCGGGCGTGATCGAGCCTGATCCGACGGTAGGTATCCTGAAAACTGACGCCGAGATGCTCCGCGAACAAGCGATCGAGATGCCGCGGGCTCACTGCCGCTAGTCGCGCCATTGTCCGACGATCAAGCGGCTGTTCGATCGTCGTTTCCATCTTTTCGAGAACGGTGATCAAAGCCGGGTGATGGGTCCCATAGCGTTCGCTGGACGATCCCCGCTGCGGCGCGGTCGGTTCGGCAACGGCCGTGTGCAGATACCAGTCGCTGACGCGACGCGCAAAAGCGGACCCCATTCGACCTGCGATTACGGCATGCATCAGGTCGAGCGGTGCCACGCCGCCGCCGCATGTCACGCGGTCACCATCCATGACGTAACGAGCCTGACGTGGCGACAGATGCGGGAAGGCTTCTTTCAAGGCCGGCGCATGTTCCCAATGGATGGTGAAATCGCGACCGTCGAGCAAGCCGGCGGCGGCCAGAATAAAGGATCCGCTGGAGATGCCTCCGATGCGAACGCCCTGGCGGGCAAGGCGGCGCAGAAACGGCTTCAACGCGGCTGCCTCGCTCCAGTCTCCCGGATTGCCACCGGCAACGACGAAGACCGTATGGCAGAGCGAACCGGCCCCGGCGAGATCTTCGCAGGGAAGCTCGAATCCCGATGACGATGGCACCGCTTGGCCGCCGATGGACAGTGGGACCACCTCGTAGAGTGGGGTCTGGGCAATCAGGTTTGCAGCCCTGAGCGGCTCCGTGGCCGAGGCATAGGACATTAGTGCGAAGTTCGGGACCAGCAGGAAGCCATAGCGCTGCGTTTGGGGAGCGGAGACTGTCATGTCTCCAATCTATCGCAAAATGGCTCTCAGCTGCAATTTAAGTTTCTGAAGCGCTCCTAGGCTCACCACCATTCTTCGAACCGGGCGGCAGTGGATGCGATATTCGGCACTCTCGATCTTTCTCAACGGACTCTTCGGCAACCGCAATTGGGCCGCCCATTGGCGCCAGCCGGAGCCGAAGGCGCATTACGACGTGATCATAGTCGGCGGCGGCGGCCACGGACTGGCAACCGCCTATTACCTGTCGAAGACATTCGGCATCCGCAACATCGCCGTTGTCGAAAAGGGCTATATTGGTTCGGGCAATGTGGGCCGGAACACCACGATCATCCGCTCGAACTATCTGCTGCCCGGCAACAACCCCTTTTACGAGTTCTCGATGAAGCTCTGGGAGGGCCTCGAGCAGGACTTCAATTTCAACGCCATGGTCTCCCAACGCGGCGTCCTCAATCTCTTCCATTCGGATGCGCAGCGCGACGCCTATACGCGTCGCGGCAATGCCATGCGGCTGCATGGGGTGGATGCGGAGCTTCTGGACCGCGAGGCTGTCCGCGCGATGCTGCCCTTCTTCGACTATGACAATGCCCGTTTTCCGATCCAGGGTGGCCTTTTGCAACGGCGCGGCGGCACAGTACGCCACGATGCCGTCGCCTGGGGCTATGCGCGCGGGGCCGACAGCCATGGCGTCGACATTCTGCAGAACTGCGAGGTCACCGGCATTCGCCAAGAGGGTGGAAAAGCAATCGGCGTTGAGACAACACGCGGCTTCATCGGTTGCGGCAAGCTGGCCCTCGCAGCGGCCGGCAATTCATCCCAAGTTGCCGGAATGGCAGGGCTCAAGCTGCCAATCGAGAGCCACGTCCTTCAGGCCTTCGTCTCGGAAGGGCTGAAACCCTTCATCGACGGGGTGGTTACCTTCGGGGCGGGTCATTTTTACGTCTCGCAATCCGACAAGGGCGGGCTTGTCTTCGGCGGGGACATCGACGGCTACAACTCCTATGCCCAGCGCGGCAATCTGGCGACGGTCGAGCATGTCGCGGAAGCCGGCAAGGCGATGATCCCTGCCCTTTCACGAATCCGCGTGCTCAGATCATGGGGCGGGATCATGGACATGTCGATGGACGGATCGCCCATCATCGATCGCGTCCATCTCGACAATCTCTATCTGAATTCCGGCTGGTGCTACGGCGGTTTCAAGGCAACGCCGGCTTCCGGCTTCTGCTTTGCCCATCTGATCGCCAAAGGCGAGCCGCATGAGACCGCGAAGGCCTTCCGGCTGGATCGCTTCCGACGCGGTTATCTGATCGACGAAAAGGGCCAGGGCGCCCAGCCGAACCTTCACTGAGTTTTCCGAAAGCGCAACGACGATGGCCAGCCGTATCCCCTGCCCGCATTGCGGGCTCAGACCCAAGGAAGAGTTCACCGTGAAGGGAGCGGCCTTGCAGCGCCCGAATGCAGAGGCTGGAGCGGATGCCTGGTATGACTACATTTACCTGCGCGACAACCCACGTGGCGCCTATGAGGAATACTGGCACCACACCTCCGGCTGCCGACGCTGGCTGGTCGTGGCACGCGACACGGTCACTCACGAGGTTGCGTCCTGCCGGGATGCGGCAGACGCGAAGGTGGTGACGGCATGAGCTCGTTTCGTCTTGCAACCGGCGGCTTGACCGACCGGACCGTGTCGCTCAACTTCACCTTCGACGGACGCGCCATGAGCGGCTTTGCCGGTGACACGCTCGCCTCGGCCCTTCTGGCGAATGGTCGGCAACTCGTGGGACGCAGTTTCAAGTATCACCGTCCGCGTGGCATCCTGACGGCGGGATCGGCGGAGCCGAACGCCCTGATGACCATCGGCAGCAGCGGCCATACGGAACCCAACAGCCGTGCCACGATGCAGGAGCTTTACGAGGGTCTGGAGGCCCGCAGCCAGAACCGCTGGCCCTCTCTCGACTATGATATCGGTGCCGTGAACGGTCTGCTCTCGCCCTTTCTGTCGGCGGGTTTCTACTACAAGACCTTCATGTGGCCGGCGAAGTTCTGGGAGAAGCTCTATGAGCCTGTCATCCGAAAGGCAGCGGGGCTTGGTCGTGCCACCTATGAGGTCGATCCTGACTCTTATGAAAAAAGCTGGGCCCATTGCGACCTGCTGGTTGTCGGCGGTGGTGCCTCCGGCCTGATGGCGGCATTGACCGCCGGACGCGCCGGCGCACGCGTCATCCTCATCGATGAAAATGCCGCCATCGGCGGTTTCCTCCTGAGCGAGACGGCGATCATCGAGGGCGAGACGGCCGCAACCTTTGTCTCCGGCGTTCTGAATGAACTTGCTACGCTGGACAATGTCACTCTGATGCCGCGGACCACGGTTTTTGGCTGGTATGACGGCCAGGTCTTCGGGGCCGTGGAGCGCGTCCAGAAGCATGTTGCTTTTCCCGATGCCGACCGTCCGGTCGAGCGCCTCTGGCGGATCGCGGCCAGGAAGGCCATTCTGGCGACCGGATCGGAAGAACGGCCGCTTGTCTTCGGCGGCAACGACATTCCCGGCGTGATGATGGCCGGCGCCATGCGTACCTACCTGAACCGACATGCCGTGGCGCCCGGCCGGAAGACGGCGATCTTCACCACCAACGACAGCGGCTATGCACTTGCCACGGATCTTGAAGAGGCCGGGGTCGAAGTGGTTGTCATCGACAGTCGCCGTGACACTGCGATTGACTTCAAGGGCAACGGGCGGCGCGTGCAGGGTGGGTTCGTCGCGAATGTTTCGGGCGGCAAAGGTGTCGCAGCGGTCGAGATCTGGCGTGACGGGCAGACCGAACGGATCGCAGTGGACAGCGTCGCGATGTCGGGCGGTTTCTCTCCCGTGATCCACCTGGCCTGTCACCGGGGTGGCAAGCCACGCTGGTCGGACGACCATGCTGCCTTCATGGCGCCGGACGGACTGACAGATCTCCTGCTCGCGGGTGCCGCTGCTGGCGTATCGGGCATCGGGGCGGCGATGAAATCGGCCAGCGAGGCGGCCGCTCAGGCCCTTGCCGAGCTTGGCATGTCAGCCCACTCCGTTGATCTCCCGATGGTCGAGGGAGACGGTATGTCAGCGCCGGCGCGGGCGCTCTGGTCCATCCCCGGCATCAAAGCGAAGGCCTTTGTCGACTTCCAGAACGACGTGCATGTCAAGGATCTCGGGCTCGCTGTTCGGGAAGGCTATGGGCATGTGGAGCTTGCCAAGCGCTACACGACGAATGGCATGGCGACGGATCAGGGCAAACTGTCCAACGTCAACGCCATCGGCCTGCTGGCCGAAGCGCGACGCATATCGCCTGCCGACGTCGGCACCACGACGTTCCGTCCGTTTTATACGCCGGTCTCGTTCGGGGTGCTTGCCGGAGCATCGACCGGCAAGCACTTCCAGCCCGTTCGCAAATCGCCTCTGCATGGCTGGGCCGCACGGCTCGGTGCAACTTTTGTCGAGACGGGGCTCTGGTATCGCTCGAGCTGGTTTCCGAGACCGGGTGAAGCCACCTGGCGGGACAGCGTCGACCGGGAAGTTCTGAATGTGCGGAAAAACGTCGGCCTCTGCGACGTCTCGACACTCGGCAAGATCGAGATCTGCGGGGAGGATGCGGCCGAATTCCTCAACCGCATCTATTGCAACGGCTTCCTCAAGCTTCCGGTCGGCAAGGCCCGCTACGGCCTGATGCTGCGGGAAGATGGCTTTATCTATGATGACGGCACCACCAGCCGACTGGACGAGAACCGCTATTTCATGACAACGACGACCGCCTATGCCGCCGGCGTGATGAACCATCTCGAATTCTGCGCCCAGGCGCTGTGGCCCGAGCTTGATGTCAGGCTGGCATCCGTCACCGATCAATGGGCGCAAATGGCTATCGCCGGACCAAAGGCGCGTGCCGTGCTGGAGCAGATCGTCGATGAGGATCTCTCCAACACTGCCTTCCCCTATCTCGCAGCAAGGGAGGTTTCGCTCTTCGGCGGACGGCTGACGGGACGGCTGTTTCGCATCTCGTTTTCGGGCGAGCTTGCCTATGAACTCGCCGTTCCCGCCGATTTCGGCGAGAGTGTCGCCGATGCCATCATGCGGGTCGGCGAACCTCATAACATTTGTGCCTATGGCGTCGAGGCGCTCTCGGTCCTCCGGATCGAGAAGGGTCACGTCACGCATAACGAAATCAATGGCACGGTCGTGCCCGCCGATCTTGGCATGGCGAAGATGGTCTCCATGGCCAAGCCTGATTTCATAGGCAAACACATGGTTGAGCGCGAAGGTTTGGTCGATCCCGACCGTCTGCAGCTAGTCGGCATCGTGCCGCTCGAGCCTTCTGCAAGCTTCCGAACAGGGGCTCATATCCTGAAGAAGGCAGCCGCTGCCACGCTCGAGAATGATGAAGGATACGTCTCCTCCAGCTGTTTCTCGCCGCATGTGGGCTCAACCATCGGCCTCGCACTGGTCAAGGGTGGTGCCTCACGTCACGGCGAGGAAGTCCAGATCTGGAATGGCCTGCGCAACGAGTTTGCCATGGGACGGCTGGTCAGCCCCGTTTTCGTCGATCCCCAGAGCGAGAAGCCTCATGTCTGAAACCCACACCTCTCCCGACCACGCGCTATCGTTGGATATCGCGCGCCGATCGCCACTGACGAAGCTTGACCGCATCTTGGGAGACGGCACCCGCCTGACCATTCAGGCGCGCGGTACCATTCTGCTGTTGCTCTCGCGCCCGGGCTCCGTCGATGCGGGCTGGATCCGGCAGCAGCTCGATACGACGCCGTCGGCAGATCTTCGACCCTTCAGTCCCGGTCAGTGGTTGCTTGTCTCCGATGGCTTGCTGGACTACGCCGCGATTGAGGAAACGCTCCGGAAACGGGTGGAGATTGTCGACCAGAGCCACGGCCGGGTGCGGCTAGAGCTCATAGGACCGAACGTGCAGGAGATGCTGGCGCATGGCACGGGACTGGATCTACACGCTGGTCTTGAGGGATCCACCACCACACTGCTCGGCCATATCAGCGTTCACGTCACCAGGATCGCACCTGATGTGTTCGAGCTGATCGTCATGCGCAGCTTCTCGGAAAGTCTCGTCGACGAGATTGCGCGGATGTCCCGTGTACCTCAGGGCAGGATATAAAAGGAACGACCGGACGTCGGTCCAGTGTCAATGCTGGCAATGATCACGAGGACGGACGTCCCTTCCGCCCCGTTATCTTTTTTGCTTCGCCATCGCCTCGCTAGGAGCGGAACACATGCGTCGCGCCGGCATCAAACGTCACATCGACCATGGCCGCAGGCGCGATTTCAGCGAGCACCGGATGACCGAACGGCAGCTTGACGGACAGCGTCTCGCCCGCGCCGATATCGACGACGACATCGGTATTGTTTCCCAGAAAATGCATGTCCAGAACAACACCACGCAGCGACCCGGCATCTCCACCGGATCTCCGCAATTCCAATCTCTCGGGGCGCAGGAGCAGTGATCCCTTGCCGCCGTTCCCCTGCCCGTGAAGCGGAACGCCCGAAACCTCAACCCCACCCTTGGTCAGGATCTTGGCAGACGTACCGCGCGTCTCGAGGATCTCAACGTCGATGAAGTTGGAATCTCCGATAAAGCCGGCGACGAACCGGGTCGAGGGTTCGGCATAGAGCATGTTTCCCGAACCGATCTGATCGATGCGCCCGTGGCTGAACACGGCGATGCGATCGGACAGGCGCAGGGCCTCCTCCTGATCATGCGTGACATAGAGGATGGTTACCCCCGTCTCGCGATGGATCCTGCGGATCTCGAACTGGATCTCCTCGCGCAGTTTCTTGTCGAGCGCGGAGAGTGGCTCATCCATCAGCAGGATGGGAGGATCGTAGATGAGTGCGCGGGCAAGGGCGACGCGCTGCTGCTGACCGCCCGACATCAGGGCCGGTTTGCGATCCTCGAAACCTTCGAGCCGCACCAGGCGCAGCGCTTCCTTCACCCTCGTCTCGATTTCTGCTTTGGGCAGGCGGCGAATGCGCAACGGGAAGGCGACATTTTCCCCGACCGTGAGGTGCGGAAACAGCGTGTAGCGCTGGAACACCATGCCGATATTACGCTTGTGCGACGGGATATCGATGAGGCTTTTCCCATCGACCTTGATGTCGCCCGAGGTCGGGTTTTCGAAACCGGCCAGCATGTAGAGCGTCGTTGATTTGCCCGAGCCGGAAGGCCCGAGAAACGTCATGAACTCGCCTTTGCGGATATCGAGGGTCACGTCCTTGACAGCGGTGATCGGACCGTAATCCTTGCGGATGTCGCGGATCTCGATGAAGGATGAGGTCATGTTTTCCGTCCCTTGCGGACCAGGGCCGCGATGACCATCAATGCGATGGTGAAGAGGATGAGAAGGGTTGAAGCGGCGGCGATGACAGGCGTCAGATCCTGGCGGAGCGTCGACCAGATCTTGACCGGCAGCGTCTGAAGCGTCGGGCTCGCCATGAAGATGGCCAGGACCACCTCGTCCCACGAGGCGAGGAAGGAGAAGACGGCCGCGCCGAACAGGCCGTGGCTGATCGCCGGTACCGTCACCCGAAGCCTTGCTTCCCAAGGGCTTGCGCCACAGAGGATCGCGGCATCTTCGATCGACTTGTCGAAGCCATCGAGCGCGCTGCCGATCGAAATGATCGAAAAAGGCAGCGCGATCAGCAGATGGGCGATGATGAAGCCGAGCGTGGTGCCGGCAAGCCCGATCTGAAGAAAGAAGGCGTAGAGTGCCACGGCCAATACGACCACCGGCAGGATCATCGGCGTCAGAAAGAGCGCGCGCAGCAGTTCCTTGCCGACGAAGCTTCCTCTGTTGAGGCTGAGCGCTGCCAGAAAGCCGATCACCACGGAGAGCACCGTGACGACCGAGGCGATCTGCAGGCTGGTCAGCGCAGACGTCAGCCAGCGTGGGTCAGAGAACAGCTCCGAATACCAGCGGGTGGTCCAGGCAGGTGGCGGAAAGATCAGCCACTGGGACGAGCCGAAGGACAGAGCCGCGATGAAGACGATCGGCAGAAGCAGGAACAGGCAGACAAGGACCGTCGTGCCGACGAGAAGCCATTTCCAGGCGCCGAGCTTGTCATAATCGAGGAGCATGGCGAGATCCTCCCTCAACCGATCCGGTTTGCGCCGAAGAAACGCAGCTGCACGGCGTATAGCAATAGGGTGACGACGAGGAGAACGAAGGCCGCTGCGCCACCCATGCCCCAGTTGACCAGCGATTGAACGAATTGCGCGATCATTTCGGCGAGCATCATGTTTGCCGTCCCGCCGAGCAGCGCGGGGGTGACGTAATAGCCCAGCGCCATGACGAAGACCATCAAGGCACCCGCCGCGACGCCCGGGAGGGACAGGGGGAGGAGGATATGGGTAAAGCACTGCAGACGGTTTGCGCCGCAGAGCGCGCCGGCGCGCAGGATGGCCGGGTCGATCGATCTGAGAACGCCAACAAGCGGCAAAATGACAAAGGGGAGCATGATGTAGGTCATGCCGATCGTGACCCCGACGAGATTGTTGACCAGCGCCAGCGGCTGGTCGATCAGGCCGAGACCCATCAGTGTCTTGTTGATCACGCCGGTCCGCTGCAGAAGAACCATCCAGGCATAGGTTCGCGCGAGCAGGTTGGTCCACATCGACAGAATGATGATGGCGAAGACCAGCTGCGACCAATGGCGGGGCATGACAGCAAGGGCCCAGGCTACCGGGTATCCGATCACCACCGACAGCGCCGTCACGACACCCGCCACCAGGAAGGTGTTGGCGAAGATGCGCACATATGTGCCACTGCCAATCAGTTCGGCATAGTTCTGCAGACCGAGTTGCGGCTCCGTGACGCTGCGCAGCAGGAGGCCGAGCACGGGCGTGACGAAGAACAGGATGATCAGCAGGAGAGCAGGAACGGCATGGGAAAGGCCGCTTTCGCGCTTCCTGCCTGCTCGCCTGGCGATGTCTGTACCCGATGTTGCGATGGTGGCCATCTTCTTGCCCTGCTCCTGGTGGGCCGGCCGATGGAGATCGGCCGGCTTGTTCGCTTACTTGGCCTGCCAGTCGTACCAGCGCTTGCCGATTTCATCGCGATTGTCGGCCCAGTAGCCCATGTCGGCATTGACCTGGCTCTCGGCCTGCATGTCAGGCAGCGTCTTGCGGACTGCCTCATCCATCAGCAAATTGGCGTCGAGATTGGTCGGGGCATAACCGGTCGCCATGGCAAACAGAGACTGCTGCATGTCGGCGGTTGCATGGGCAATGAACTTCATCGCCGCATCCTTGTTCTTCGAACCCTTCGGGACAACGAGCGAGTCGGCTGCGGTGATGTTCTGTTCCCAGGACGTCTCAACCGTTACGCCTGTGGCGGCAAGTGCCGTCAGGCGGCCGTTCCAGAAGGAGCCGAACGGCGCTTCGCCGGAGGCCAGAAGCTGCTGTGAGGCTGCACCACCATCCCACCAGACGATATCGGCCTTGATGCTGTCGAGCTTCTTGAAGGCACGGTCGAGATCGAGCGGATAGAGCTTGTCGGCGGCAACGCCGTCAGCCAGCAGGGCGGCTTCGATCACACCCGGCGCCGACCACTTGTAGAAGGCGCGCTTGCCCGGAAACTTGGCCGTATCGAACAGATCGGCCCAGGTCTTCGGGCAGGTGCCCGCCACGTCCTTGTTACAGCCGATGACGAAGGAATAGTAGAAGCTGCCGACGGAATAGTCCGTGACGAAGCGCGGATCGAGCTTAGACTTGTCGATGACAGAGAAGTCGAGCGGCTCGAGCAGGCCAGCCTTGCCGGCCTGAACGGCATAGTCACCCTCGACGTCAACAACGTCCCAGGTCACGCTGCCCGCTTCGACCATCGCTTTGATCTTGCCGTAGTCCGTCGGGCCGTCCTGGACGACGGTGATGTTCGTATTGCTCGTGAAGCTGTCCGCCCAGCTTGTCTTCTGAGCGTCCTGGGTGGTGCCGCCCCAGCTGGTGAAGACCATCTCTTCGGCAAGAGCCGAACCCGAGAGGCCGATCAGGGCGGTAAAGACTGTGGCTACCAGTTGTTTTTTCATGTTCCCGTTCTCCGTTATTGTTCACGTTTTATGTGTCATGCAGGCAGGCTTGCGCCGAGCGGCGAGAACGCCGCCGGCTTCATGATCTTGTTCTCGGCGACCTCGATGAGGTCGCGGATCTTGGGCAGGAAGGCACGCCAGGCCGGGTCCGCCATCAGCGCGGCGCGCCGCTCCTGCCGCTCGTCCAGGCTGGCGAAGGCCCAGATGTGAACGATCTCGTTTATCGGGCCGATTTCGGAAAAGAAGTAGCCGACGAGATGGCCGAGATGGCTCTTCTGGATCGCGATACCCTCTTCCTCGACGACCTTCAGGTATTCGGGGATCGCGCCATTCTTCAGTCGGTAGGTCCGGATCTCGTAATACATGGGCTCACCGCATCACGAAGGGATCGGGGATCGGATCGTCGGAGGTCCGCACCCAGACCGTCTTCGTCCGCGTATAGTCCAGCGCTGCCTGCAGACCGCCCTCACGTCCGTGGCCGGACTGGCCGAAGCCGCCAAAGGGTGCGATCGGCGACACGGCACGGTAGGTATTGACCCAGACAATGCCGGCGCGAATACGCTTCGTCATCCGATGCGCACGGGTCAGGTTCTGGGTGAAGACACCGGCGGCAAGGCCATAGCGGGTGTCGTTTGCAAGGCGGACGGCATCAGCCTCGGTCTCGAAAGAGAGCACCGAGAGCACGGGGCCGAAAAGTTCCGTTTCGACCGAAGGGGATACCACACCGTCGCAATCGAGGATGGTCGGGGTGAAAAAGTAGCCTTCCTGCTTCGGTCTGCCGCCACCGGTTACCAGCCTTGCCCCGACATCGAGCGAGGACTGTACCGTCTTTTCGATCAAGGCCCGCTGGCGCTCGGTGCAGAGCGGTCCCACCTCGGTTGCCATGTCGAGCGGCGAGCCGATGCGAATGGCCTCGGCCTTTGCCTTCAGGATGGCGAGAAAACGATCCTTGATCGAGGCCTCGACAATCAGTCGGGAACCCGCAACACAGGACTGTCCGGTCGCGGCGAATATACCTGCGACCTGAGCGTTGGCTGCACTCTCAAGATCGGCGTCGGCGAACACGACGAAAGGCGATTTGCCGCCGAGTTCGAGCGAGGTGCTGGCCAGGTTCTCAGCCGAGTTGCGAACAACAGCGGCGGCCGTTCCAGGCCCGCCGGTGAAGGCGATATGGGCAATCTTCGGATGGCGTGTCAGGGCTGAGCCACAGGAGGGGCCAAAGCCGGTAATGATGTTGACCACGCCGGCCGGGAACCCGGCCTCATGCACCAGCCGGGCAAACTCGAGAAGCGGTGCCGGGCCATCTTCCGATGCCTTGACCACCAGCGTACAGCCAGCTGCAAGCGCGGGGCCGAGCTTGACGGCCGAGAGAAACAGCTGGCTGTTCCAGGGCACAATCGCGGCCACAACGCCAACCGGTTCGCGCCGAAGCCAGACATCCATGTCCGGCTTGTCGATCGAAAGAAAGGATCCCTCGATCTTGTCGGCGAGGCCGGCATAATAGCGATAATAGTCGGCGACATAGGCGATCTGCGCCGAGGTCTCGCGAATGATCTTGCCCGTATCGCGGGTTTCGAGTTCGGCCAGTTTCGGGGCGTTGGCGGCCACCAGATCCGCGAGTCTATAAAGCAGCTTGCCTCGCTGGGTTGCCGTCATCGCTGCCCAATTACCCTCCAGCAAGGCCGCTTCGGCAGCATTGACGGCACGGTCGACGTCCGCTTCTCGCGCCTCCGGCATCTCCGCCCAAGGCGTGGCCGTCGCCGGATCGAGGCTTTCGAAACGGCCGCTTCCGTCCTCGAACTCGCCGTTGATGTATTGCTGGAAGCGCTGCATCAGACCCCCTCAGCCGAACGCCGGCATGACGTCGGCGATGAACCGTTCGAGCGAGGCTTTCTTCCGCTCGAAGGACATGCCGGTGTCGATCCACATCGAGTATTCGTCATAGCCGAGCGCCTCATAGGCCTTCAGCCGTGAGATCACCTCCTCGGCCGTGCCGATCGGAAGGTTCTTCCGCATGACGTCAGGCGAGAGCATGCCATTCGCCGCCATCTCCTCTTCGGTGAGGCGTTCGATCAGGCCCTGACGGATCGGCTTCTCGTTCTTGAACCAGGCGGAGAAGTAATTGTAGTAGACGCTGACTTCGCGGGTCGCCTGATCAACGTCGCTCGCATCCGAGCCAACATAGGTGTGCAAGAGCAGCATGATCTTCGGTCGAGCCTGATCGGGCGCCTTTTCACAAGCCGTGTTGAAGCGACCCATCAGCGCCTCGATTTCCGGATCGCCGTTCCAGAGCGGCGTCACCTGAACGTTGCAGCCGTTGGCAACGGCGAATTCGTGGCTGTTCGGATCGCGCGCCGCAACCCAGATCGGCGGGTGCGGCTGCTGCACCGGCTTTGGCGCTGATGTCGTGGACGGAAACTGCCAGAACTCGCCCTGATGGGCATAGTCTCCGGCCCAGATCCCCTTGACCGCAGGGATCAGCTCGCGCATGCGCTGGCCAGCACCCCAGGCGTCAAGTCCGGGCAGCAAGCGTTCGTATTCGAAGCCATAGGCGCCGCGCGCTATGCCGACGTCGAGTCGACCATCGCAGATGATGTCGGTCATCGCCGCTTCGCCGGCAAGCTTGATCGGATGCCAGAAAGGAGCAATCACCGTTCCCGTGCCAAGGCGCACATTCTTCGTGCGGCGGGCAAGGTCGGCGAGATTGATGAAGGGGTTCGGCGCGATGGTGAAATCCATAGCGTGATGTTCGCCGGTCCAGATCGCATGCATGCCGCCACGATCGGCGATCTCGCAGAGCTGGATGAATTCTTCATAGAGCTGCCCGTGCGTCTGGCTGGCATCCAGCCGTTCCATGTGGACAAAAAGCGAGAACTTCATGGCCTATCCCCTGGCGGCCTGGGCATGCACCCGGCCCTTTTCCTGATTTCCGACATAGACCCCGAAATTGCCGAGGCTCGATTCCTGCGCGTAGCGCTTCAACACGTCACGCGTGGCGCGGTCAGCAATCCGATCGAGCGGCAGAGCATCGACGGGATAGAGCGTGGTCCCCTCGATCCGGCCTTCCCCAAGCGTTGCGCGATAGATGACGTATTGGCGACGGGACTGAGTGTCTTCGTAGATGGAGTAGACCAGGCCCGGCGCGACCGGAAGACGGCACAGATCCTGCAAATGGCCGAAGAGAGCATCGACCCCCTCGCTGCCGTTCTCCAGTTCGATCGTTGGGAGACGAAGCGTGCCGTCGGCTGCTTCCTGCAGCAACACCGCGCCGTCGCGCTCGGCCACTGCTCCCAGCGTCTGCGGCATGTCCTGCCCGGCCAACAAGGCCTTGTCCGATAGCGCCGGCGAGAAATAGCCGCCGCGTGCATAGCCGAGCCCGGAAAGGCCCGTATCCTCGAAAGCTTCGACCCGGCCGATCAGGATCACATGATCGCCGGCCTCGACCACTTGGTGAGTGGAACAGTCGAACCAGGCCGAAACATCGGCGAACACGGGCGAGCCATGGGGACCATCATGCCACGAGACGGCCGCGAAACGATCGTCCACCGGTCGGGCGAAGGTGTTCGACACCTCTTTCTGTGCCTCGGACAGGATGTTGACCGCAAACCCGGTCGAACCGGTCATGGCCTCGAAGTTGCGCGAGGTTTTGGCGAGGCAGACGAGAAGAAGCGGGGGATCGAGCGAGACGCTGGTGAAGGAATTGGCGGTGAAGCCGATCGGCTCGCCGGCCCCGTTGCGGGTTGTCACCACGGTGACACCGGTCAGAAAGGCACCGAAGGCATTTCTCAAGGCGCGCGGGTCATGCGTCATGGCAGGCCTCCTCTCCTGTCCGGCTCATCCAGTCGGTCAACGCTGCGTTGACCTCCTCAGGCGCGGTCAAATTGACCATGTGACGGTGACCCGAAATGATCACCGCTCGTCCCAATCGTGTCGAGGCTGCCATGGCACGCGCCATGTCCGGAGTCGAATTCAGGTCCGCCTCCCCCGTCAGAAAGAGTGCCGGACAGGTGACCTCCGACCACCGATCGGCATAGACCGCGTCTCCATTTGCGAAGGCCGCATAGGCGGTCGCATAGCCTTGTTGATCGACTTCGGCGAGCAGCCTGCGCGACAAAGCAAAAGCTCCTTGATGCTCATGCCCGTCCCCGAACCAGCGGCGGAGCGGCGCCTCGCGGTCAAAGCCTCCGGTCTCGATCTCGGCAGCACGCTGCCGCACCGCATCCCGGGCCACCGGATCCCGCCGATGGACCCCGTTGAGAAGTGCCACCCGCCGGACGAGGCCCTGCGCCTCCACAGCCAGTCCGCCTGCGATCAGGGCCCCCATGGAGTGTCCTGCGACACTGACCGGGCCACGGCCGATTTCGGTCAGGAACTGAACGAAACGACTGACAAAGGCCGGCAAACCAGACCCGCTGCCGAGCGGGGCACTTCCGCCGTGCCCCGGCAGATCCGCGGCAATGACCTCGAAGCGGCCAGACAGGGCTTCGATCTGCGGCAGCCAGGCCTCCAGCTGCATGCCGACGCCATGGATCAGGACGAGCGGCTCGCCGCGCCCGACCGCGACATAGGCCGTGCCCGACGGGGTCTCAGACCGCTGCGGGATTATGGACATCGTTGCCCAGCTCCTGAAGGTCCTGGTAGCGATCACCGATGCGATGGTGTGGACGCCCGCCGATCGACGCACCGAGAGCCACGACAATTTCGTCAGCGGCGGGCGCATCCGGGATCGCACACTGGATCGTCAGGTAGTGGGAGCGGCGACCCTCGTCATTCTTGTCCATCAGCGGGATCATGATCGGCGCGTTCGCCCCGCCCCGTGTGTTGCAGAAGGCGAGATAGGATTTGGCACCGACAGCCTGGCGATAATGGTTGCCGAAGCGCAGCGTGTGAATGAGGGCGGAAGCATGCTCGACCTCACCGTCGAGGCCGACTACCGCCGCCTTGCCATAGCCTTCGACGGCTTCGCCGGATCCAGCCACGTCGAGAATCATCTTGGTCAGGAGGGCGCCGAGCACCGGCGCTGCCGCATGGATCTCGGGCTTCAGGTCCTCGACGAAACCCCGCCCGGCCCAGGGGTTTTTGAGGACGGCAATGGCTGCAATCAGCTTCAGCGGCGTCGGTGCTGCCTTACCACCTTCGATGAGCGTGGTCTCAACGTGGAGCAGGGTTTTGCGAATGACCGGAACCAAGGCCGCCTCCTTCTGATGTGTATGTCACATGTTGGTATACCATAAGACAACGTGTCAAGACCTTGCTGCCGACAAAAAATGCGGTTATGGGAGAATGATGCTGAAACAAGACCGTGACCTTGCCGATCTGCGGATCGAGACCCCGCCCGTGACCTTGAGGGAGATCGCCCTCGACCGGCTGCGGCGCGCCATTATCTCCGGCCTTTTTGAACCGGGACAGAGATTGGTGGAGCGTACGCTCTGCGACCAGATGGGTGTCTCTCGCTCGGTCATCCGAGAAGTGATCCGCCATCTGGAATCGGAAGGTCTGGTCGAAAACATCGCCAAGCAGGGGCCGACGGTCGCGCAGATCAGCTGGGACGACGCCCGGCAAATCTATGATATCCGTCTTGCCCTCGAAGCAACGGCGGCAGCCGATTGCGCCAGGCGGGCCGATGAAACGATCAAGGCGAAGCTTGCCTCGGCACTCGAGGAACTGGATCGCACGTCAAAAAATCACTCGCCCCCGGCCATTCTCGATGCCACCTACGAGTTCTACAAGGTGATGTTCGAGGCCGGCGGCCACATCATTGCCTGGGAAATCGTCAACCGCCTCAACGGCCGAATTTCGCGGCTGCGCGTGATGACCCTGTCGACGGTCAATCGAACCGTCTCGGGACCTGCACGGATGCGGGAAATCTTCGACGCCATTTCCAACAACGATCCGGCGGGCGCCGAAACGGCCTGTCGTGCCCATATCAAGGAAGCATCCGAGATAGCCAAATCGCTTCTGAATGGTGAAGGTTCTTAGGCACTAAGCAGACAGACGGAAGCGCCCCGATAAGCGCCGCCACTCTGATCGTGTGGCGTTCATCAGATCGGCGGCAGGTTATCACTGCGGCTTAGAATGAACTGACGACGCGACTGGCATCCGGTGAGATCGACACGGAGTACATCACAAAAAGCTCCTCGGCATGTGAAGCTGAGGAGCTTGTTGCTTACGTTTTTGGTATTGGGGATTTTTTGATTGCGGGGGCCTGATTGCGCCGAGACCTGCAAACATCTTCACCGCTGTAGGCGGGTGTCGTTGGACCCGAAGCTTTTCTGGGCGGAGATCGTGATGATCCCCGCCCAGTCGCTGCGCCGAGCATGCTTGGGAGAATAGGCTCAAAAGGCGGCAGCCGGAATCCAGGATGCGGTTGCTGCCGCGCTGGTGGAGAAGGCAGGGATCTTTTTGGCCAGCTCCTCGATCGTGGTTACGCCTGCATCGCGCAGCTGCTGCTGGGTCACGAGAACTGGATCGACGACCACCTTCTGCGGCACGGTTTCGCCAGCGATCTGCAGGGCTGCGGCTCGGATCGAGACGGCACCGACGACGGCCGGATTGGTCGCGGCGGTCGCCACCCAGGGGCTGCCCTCCTCGGTGATCTCCTGGATATCGGCGGTGGAGATATCGGCAGAGTAGATCTTCAGCTTGCTTGAAATGCCGAGATCGGCTGCTGCGAGCTTCACGCCACGGGCGAATTCGTCATAGGGCGCAAACACGACGGTGATGTCCGGATTGGCCTGGAAGACGGCCTTGGCCTGGTCTGCGGTGCTGGTTGCGGTCGTGTCGCTGACATTGCCGAAGCGAGCCTTTTCGACGATGCCCGGATTGGCGGCCTTCACCTTGTCCCAGATCTCGTTACGGCGATCGAGCGGCGCAAAGCCCGCGACATAGACATAACCGGCGTTGAACGCGGTGCCGTTGTCCTTGATCGCCTGTTCGAGCGCGAGTTCCGCCAGCCTGTGGTCCGACTGTTCGATCTGCGGGATTTTCGGATTGTCGAGATTGACGTCGAAGGCGACGACCTTGATGCCCTTGTCGAGCGCCTGCTGGACCACATCGGTCAGCGATTCCGGCAGGCCGTGATCGACCACGATGCCCTGCACACCGAGGTTGATCGCCTGGAGGATCTGCTCGCGCTGCTCGGCGGCATCCTGGCGGCCAGGAAACACACGCAGGTCAACGCCCAGAGCCTTGGCCTGCGCTTCCGCACCGGCCTGATAGGCCTGGAAGAAGTCGCCGGCGGAAATGTAGCTGATCAGAGCGAGCTTGACGCCGCCCTTGTCGAACGGAGCCGGCGCGCCGGGCAGACCCTCGGCAAACGCCGGGGGGACGAAACCAAGGGCCGACAAAGCGGCGATGGCGGTGAAGCGATAGAGTGTGTGCATGACAGATCCCATGGGGCGTTGAACTGGATCCCAGTATCAAACTTTTTCTACCGTTTTTATAGATTTATGATTTGCGGATTTGAGCAGGGAGGCGGATTGCTTTTCTACGTTCCCCGCCGCTGTCAGCAGATTTCTCCCGCCCCTAGAGCCTGAATTCGGGTGCTGCTGCCGGCGGCACATTCACGCCGAGTCTCTCATTTAAAAATATATTCTATGGACTTTATATAGAATAGGATTGCGATCCTTGTTCGGGATGAGGAAGGGTTTACGACACAGGCAGAAACACGGTTCAGACCTATGGCACTGCTTGAAGCCCGCGACATTTCCCGCACTTTCGGCTCGACGAGAGCCCTGATCGATGCATCCCTTAACATTGAGGCTGGCGAGATCGTCGCCCTTATGGGAGCCAATGGCGCGGGTAAGTCGACACTCGTGAAGATCCTGTCCGGGGTGGACCAGGC
>JAIXSF010000474.1 GCA_027484835.1 Rhizobiaceae bacterium
GGCTTCATGCAGAGCGCACGGGCAATCGCCACGCGCTGCTGCTGGCCGCCGGAGAGCTGACCCGGATACTTGTTGGCCTGTTCCGGGATCTTGACGCGCTTCAGGAAGTGCATCGCGATTTCCTCGGCATCCTTCTTCGGCATCTTGCGGACCCAGATCGGGGCCAGCGTGCAGTTTTCAAGGATGGTCAGGTGCGGGAAGAGGTTGAAGTGCTGGAACACCATGCCGACTTCGCGACGGACTTCATCGATCTTCTTCAGGTCGTTCGTCAGTTCGATGTTGTCGACCAGGATGTTTCCGGTCTGGTGTTCTTCCAGGCGGTTGATGCAGCGGATCATCGTCGACTTGCCCGAGCCGGACGGTCCGGCCACGACGATGCGCTCGCCCTTCATGACCTTGAGGTTGATGTCGCGCAGCACGTGAAAGTCACCGTACCACTTGTTCATGTTGATCAGTTCGACCGCAACGTCGGTGCCCGACACGGTCTTCTTAGCGGAATTGGCTTCAGCCATGGTTGTTCCCCTTGTTCTTAACGCTTGTGACCGGTGTCGAGGTGCCGCTCCATGAAGGCGGAGTAGCGCGACATGCCGAAGCAGAAGATCCAGAATACGAAGCCAGCAAAGATCAGACCGGTGAGCGGCGTCACGGGCGTTGCCCAGCTGGCATCGGTGAAGTTGAGGCGGACGATGCCGAGAAGGTCGAACATGCCGATGATCGACACGAGCGAGGTATCCTTGAACAGCCCGATGAAGGTGTTGACGATGCCCGGAATAACCAGCTTGACGGCCTGCGGCAGGATGATCAGACGCGTCTTCTGCCAATAGGAGAGGCCGAGCGAATCCGCGCCCTCATACTGGCCCTTCGGGATCGCCTGCAGGCCGCCGCGCACCACTTCCGCCATATAGGCAGAGGCGAAGAGCGACACGCCGACGAGCGCGCGCAGGAAGTTGTCGATCGTCCAGCCGGTCGGCATGAAGAGCGGCAGCATCACGTTCGCCATGAAGAGCACCGTGATCAGCGGTACGCCGCGCACGACTTCGATGAACACGACGCAGAGCATCTTGATGACGGGCATGTCCGACCGGCGTCCGAGCGCGAGCAGAATGCCGAGCGGCAAGGACACCGCAATCCCGACGAAGGACAGGATCAGCGTGACCATCAGGCCGCCCCACAGCGGCGTCTCGACGATTGCCAGACCGAACCCGCCATGCAGCAGGAAGAAGGCGACGATCGGGAAGACGATGAAGAGCAGCAGGGCGTTCAGACCCTTGCGCGGTGCCTTCGGGATCAGCATCGGCACAAGCAGTGCAACGAACATGATCGCGACAAGGATGACGCGCCAGCGTTCCTCGAGCGGGTAGCGCCCGAAGATGAACTGCGAGAAGCGGCTCTCGACGAAGGCCCAGCAGGCGCCCTTCCAGCCGTCCGGCTGGATGCCGCCCTGAGCGACCGTGGCGCAAACCGAGCGGTCGGCACCGAACCATGCGGCATCTAGGAACAGGAAGTTGAGTGCACCCGGCAGGATCAATGCGAGCACCGCCAAGCCGAGGATCGTCAGCACGATGTCCTTCGGCGTAGCGAGCAGGTTCTTGCGCACCCAGCCGACGATGCTGCCATCGGAGATCGGCGGGGGCAGGGGCGCAAGCATTTCGTTGCGGACGTAAGTGATTTCTCTCGCCATGATCAACGCTCCACCAGGGCCATCTTGGCATTGAACCAGTTCATGAAGAGCGAGGTCACAATGCTGATAGACAGATAGACGACGAGCCAGATCGAGACGATCTCGATGGCCTGACCGGTCTGGTTGAGCGTGGTACCACCCGTCGACACCAGTTCGGGGAAGCCGACGGCGACACCGAGCGACGAGTTCTTCGTCAGGTTGAGATACTGGCTGGTAAGCGGCGGAATGATGATGCGCATGGCCTGCGGCACGATCACGAGACGCGTCGTGGTCGACGGCTGCAGCCCGAGCGCGGATGCTGCTTCCGTCTGCCCCTTAGACACGCCCTTGATGCCTGCGCGGATGATTTCTGCAATGAAGGCGGCCGTGTAGAAGGAAAGCGCAAGGTAAAGCGCGACGAATTCAGGCGCGATGACGGCGCCGCCCGACATGTTGAAGCGGCTGGCGACCGGATAGTCGAATGTCAGCGGCGACCCGGTCGCAAGGAAAGCGATGACCGGCAGGCCGATGATCAGGCCGGCTGCGGTCCATCCGGTCGGGAAGATCTGGCCGGTCCGCATCTGCCGCGCCTTGGCCCAGCGGGCAACCAGAACGGCGGCAATGATGCCGACCACGAGTGCGATGGGAATGATCCCCGCACCTTCACCCCAGATGGGCTTCGGGAAGGCGAGGCCACGATTGTTCAGGAACGACGAAAACGGCAGCACCAGTGAATCGCGTGGCTGCGGCAGCGTCGACAAAACGCCCGAATACCAGAAGAAGATGACAAGCAGTGGCGGCAGGTTGCGGAAGGCTTCCACATAGACCGTGCAGAGCTTGGCGATGAGCCAGTTCCGCGACAAGCGACCAATGCCGATGATGAAGCCGATGATCGTCGCCGTGATGATGCCGGTGACAGCAACCAGAATCGTGTTCAGAAGACCGACGATGATGGCGCGGCCATAGGTCGAATCCGACGTATAGGCGATGAGGCTTTGTCCGATGTCGAAGCCGGCGCGGCCGTTGAGAAAGTCGTAGCCCGTGGCCGTGTTGCTGCGGGCGAGGTTTTCGATGGTGTTGTTCGCAATCGTCCAGACGATGAACGTCATGACGGCGATCGTAGCGATCTGAAAGAAGATGGATCTTGCTTTCGGATCGTAGATCAGCGAGCCAACGCTCTGCCCTCCGGCAGGCAAACTGGTGGCGTGATCTGTCATGCTGTGCCAAATCCCCGAGGCTTCTTTGAGCCCTAAACTGTTATTGTTTTTTGGACAGCCGGCATTCTTCGATGTCGCCGCTCAAGGCAGCCTGCGTGCCGGTCTGAACACCTTGTCTGATAAGCGCGAGGCGGCTTTCGCCGCCTCGCAAAGGTCAGTCCGGTCTTAGCGGATCGGCGGTGCGTACTGCAGGCCGCCCTTCGACCACAGCGCGTTGACGCCGCGCTCGATCTTGAGCGGGGTGTTGACGCCGATGTTGCGTTCGAAGACTTCGCCGTAGTTACCGACGCCCTTGATGATGTTGTAGGCCCACTCGTTGGTCAGGCCGAGGTCGGTGCCGATCTTGGTGTCAGCTTCGGCGCCCAGGAAGCGCTTGATGTCCGGGTTGGTCGTGGTGGACTTGATCTCGTCGACATTGGCCTGGGTGATGCCGAATTCTTCGGCGGTCACGAGGGCGTAGTGCGTCCACGAAACTACGTCGAACCACTGGTCGTCGCCCTGGCGAACGGCCGGGCCGAGCGGCTCCTTGGAGATGATTTCCGGCAGAATGACGTGATCGTCCGGGTTGGTCAGCGTCAGACGCAGGGAATACAGGCCCGACTGGTCGGTCGTGTAAACGTCGCAACGGCCGGCCTGGTAGGCGGCGTTCACTTCTTCGAGCTTTTCGAAAACGACCGGCTTGTATTCGAGGTTGTTGGCCTTGAAGTAGTCCGCGAGGTTCAGTTCGGTCGTGGTGCCGGACTGGACGCAGACGGCAGCGCCAGACAGCTCGAGAGCCGACTTTACGTTCAGGCCCTTGGTGACCATGAAGCCCTGGCCGTCATAGTAGTTGACGGTGCGGAAGTTGAAACCGAGCGCGGTGTCGCGGCTGATGGTCCAGGTCGTGTTACGGGCAAGTACGTCGACTTCGCCGGACTGCAGGGCCGTGAAGCGGCTCTGGGCGGTGGTCGGCGTGTACTTTACCTTGGTGGCGTCGCCGAAGACGGCAGCAGCGATTGCCTTGCAGTAGTCGACGTCAAAGCCGGTCCAGTTGCCGGCGGCGTCCGGCGAGGCGAAGCCGGCGAGACCCGTGTTCACGCCGCACTGGACGAAACCCTTGGCCTTCACGTCATCGAGCGTTGCAGCGGATGCTGGCGACGCGCCAAAACCCAGGACCGCAGCGCCAATGGCGGCTGACAGGAACTTGTTGTTCATTTTTCCCAACCTTTTTTCTCTTGTTTTATGCCAGCGACGGCATGCTGCAGGAACCCAGCAGCGCTCGTCGGCTCACGGCCTCCCGGTGCGAGCCGTCATATCTCAGTCGCAAAAGCCGGCACGGTCAAGTCTTTATGCCGCAGAATGGCCACAAAAGCGCGATTTTGCCAAATACGCCCTCCAAATAGGCAAAAATGTGTGGTTTTTGGCCCAAACTGATGAAAATTACGCCTTTTTAGCAGTCTTGGGGCCCGCTTTCAGCAAGACGTGCGCCGCAGGATCACGCAATCGTGCAGCTTGACCGGACCGAGCGCAGCAGCGAAAACCCTTGGACACGCCTGTTAGGAATCTGAATCCATGAGCAAATCCAAAGACTGGCTGGCAACCGCCGGCACCGACACCCGGCTCTGCCATATCGGCTATGATCCGACCGACTATCACGGTTTCGTCAATCCGCCGGTGGTGCATGCGTCCACGGTTCTGTTCCCGACTGCGAAAGCGATGGAGACACGCAGCCAGCGCTACACCTACGGGACGCGCGGAACCCCGACCACGGATGCGCTGTGCAGCGCGATCGACGAGTTGGAAGGCTCTGCCGGCACAATTCTCGTCCCCTCAGGTCTTGCAGCGATTTCGATACCGTTCCTCGCCTATCTCTCGGCCGGCGATCATGCGCTGATCGTCGATTCCGTCTACTCGCCGGGCCGCCATTTCTGCGACACGATGCTGAAGCGCCTCGGTGTTGAGGTGGAATACTACGATCCCGAAATCGGTGCTGACATCGAGCGGTTGATCCGGCCGAACACGAGGCTGGTGCATACTGAGGCGCCCGGCTCCAACACGATGGAGATGCAGGACATCCGTGCGATTTCGGATGCCGCACACAAGCATGATTGCGTCGTCACGATCGACAATACCTGGGCGACGCCGCTGTATTTCCGTGCACTGGATTTCGGGGCCGACGTCTCGATCCATGCGGCCACGAAGTACCCGTCTGGCCATTCCGACATCCTGATGGGGACCGTGTCTGCCAATGCCAAGCACTGGCCGGCCCTCAAGGAGGCGAACGGAACGCTCGGCATTTGTGGCGCCCCGGATGACAGCTATCAGATCCTGCGCGGCCTGCGCACGATGGGTCTGCGCCTTGACCACCATAACAGAAGTGCATTGTCGGTCGCCCGTTGGCTCGAAGGCCGGCAGGATGTCGCCCGCGTTCTTCATCCGGCGCTCGAAAGTTTCCCCGGGCACGAGATCTGGAAACGCGACTTCAAGGGCTCGAGCGGCGTCTTCTCGTTTGTCTTGCCGGCGCCATCCCCGGACAAGATCAAGCCCAAGGCGCATGCCTTCCTCGATGCCCTGCAGCTCTTCGGCCTCGGCTGGTCCTGGGGCGGCTACGAGAGCCTCGCCGTGCTGGTCAACCTGGAAGACCGCACGATCCGCAAGGGTCCGACCGATGGCGCGGTGATCCGCCTGCAGATCGGCCTCGAGAATGTCGAGGACATCCAGGCCGATCTCGAACGGGGCTTTGCTGCCGCAGCGGCGGTCTGAGACCTTTGATCAGGCTTAGTCGCCGATCCGGTGGCCGTAGAGCCAGTCGAGATCGGCGGCGAGCTTTTCGGGCGGCCGAAGAGAGAGCACGATGTTCCGTCCGATCCGAAACGGCCCGCGGGCGTGATAGGCGAACCGGTTGAAATCCCCACGCGCCTTGACCCGTTGCGCCCGGGCCTTCCGCTCGATCGAAAAGGCAGCCAGTGCCAAGGGCAGGGGCTGCCTCGCCACATGGGCCGCCAGCGAAAAAGCATCCTCGATCGCCATGGCAGCACCCTGTGCCGAAAACGGCATCATTGCATGGGCCGCATCCCCGATGAGGACCGTGTCCCGTCCATTGTGCCATTTGCCGTCCGAGGCCTCGTAGAGCGGCCAGAAGGTCGGGTGCTCGGCCCCGGCGAGTATCGTCCTGATATCGCGGTGCCAGCCGGAAAACTGTTCGAGCAGCATGGCCCGCCGTGCCGCATCCGCGTCGATCGCCCAGCTTTCGTCGCTCTTCGTTCCCGCAGCGATCGCCACCAGGTTGAAGCCATCGATTTCCTTGAGCGGATAGCTGACAAGATGCGCCTTGGCGCCGAGATAGGCTGTCACCCCTGTCCGGGACAGAAACGAAGGTGCCGACGCGCGGCCGATGGTGAAGCGCCAGGCGATGTTGCCCGAGAAGTTGACCGTCGGGCTTCCGGCGATGGCGTCACGAGCCACGGACCAGGCACCGTCTGCTCCGATCACCAGGTCGGGCCTGCGATCGGTTATCGCACTGATGGCATCGGCGCCGATGCCCTGGATGCGCCGCCCAAGATGCAACCGGCAGAGCGGTTGGTTGAGCACGGCCCGCAGCAGCCCTTGCTGCAGGGTCGAGCGATGCAGGACGCCATAAGGATGCCCCCATCTTTTTCTGGCGAAAAGACCGGCCGGGACTGAGGCGAGGGGGCGAAGGTCGGTTCCGGAGACAAGGCTGATCGCCTGAGGCTCGAACCAGTGCTGCTCCAGATCTGGCAGTACGCCGATCTGGTCCAGGACCCGCGTAGCATTCGGGGAGAGCTGCAGGCCTGCGCCCACTTCGCCGAGCTGCGGCGCCTGTTCGATGATATCGGAGGGGATGCCCTTGCGCGCGAGCGAGAGGGCAGCAGTCAGGCCCGCCACCCCGGCTCCGACGATGGCGGCGTGCTTGATGGACATGTTGTCTATGCCGATCGTGAGGCCGCGGTCACGCCGCCTTGACGTGGAAGACGCAACCCGGCGGGTTCGTCTGTTCGGCCTTCAGGCTCGGGTTGTAGCGGAAGAGCGTCGAGCAGTAGGAGCAGACCTTTTCGTTGTCATGGCCCATGTCGATGAAGATGTGCGGGTGGTCGAACGGGACCGAGGCGCCGGTGCACATGAATTCCTTCACGCCGACTTCGATCACGCGATGACCGCCGTCGTTCTGGAAATGGGGAATGGTGTGGCCGGCCATGACTTGCTCCGAATGCTGTGCGATTTTGCGCGGACCTTAGCGCCGTCCTTCCAAAAAGTGTAGAGCCGAGGGGCGCCAAAAGTCACAGAAAATCGCCCTGCGGCAATTGATGTCGGGGCGCCGTTGGCTATGGTTGCCCGCCCAGGAATACCCCGGCCCACAAGGACTGATCGATGAATCTCGACGCACCGCCATTCTCCAGCTTCCGCAATGACGGGCTAGACCTCGCGTATTTTGACGATGGCGATCCGACAGGCGCACCGATTCTGCTGATCCACGGCTTTGCGTCATCGGCCAGTGTCAACTGGGTCTATCCCGGCTGGTTGCGGACGCTCGGAGATGCAGGCTACCGCGTGATCGCGATGGACAATCGCGGTCACGGCGCAAGCGCCAAGCCGCATGATCCGGAGGCCTATCACCCGACCTCCATGGCGGGTGACGCGGCGGCGCTCCTGACCCATCTTGGCATCGCTGATGCCAATGTCATAGGCTACTCCATGGGCGCGCGCATCTCCGCGTTTCTCGCCATAGAGCACCCGGACCGCGTTCGTTCGCTTGTCTTTGGCGGCTTGGGTATCGGCATGTGTGATGGTGTCGGTGACTGGGATCCGATCGCCGATGCGCTGCTTGCCGCCTCCCTGGACGATGTCACCCATGAGCGTGGCCGGATGTTCCGTGCCTTTGCCGACCAGACGAAGTCAGACAGACTGGCGCTCGCCGCCTGTATTCGCACGTCGAGGGATCTGGTCAGTCGTCAGGATATCGCCAAGGTCGACATCCCGACATTGATCGGCGTCGGCACCAAGGATGACATCGCCGGTTCGCCCCATGAGCTTGCCGAACTGATGCCGCAGGCCGTGGCACTCGATATCCCGAACCGAGACCACATGCTCGCGGTCGGCGATCGTGTGTTCAAGAAGGCGGCGCTCGACTTCTATTCCGAGATCGAAGCGCGCTGAGCCTCAGCGTCCGGTGAAGATCGGCCGCCGACGCTCGGCAAAGGCGGCGCGACCTTCGCGGTAGTCGTCGCTCTCGAAGGTGGAGGCGCCGATGATTTCCGCCTCCCGTAAAAGGTCCTCGTCCGCCTGTTCGACCGCTCTGAGCGCAAGCTTCGAGGCGCGCAGCGAAAGCGGTGCGTTGGCGGCGATCGTGTCGGCGAGGATCTGGACCCGCTGGTCGAGGGTCTCCGGCTCGGTGATTTCCGACAGGAACCCGGTCGGTAGAACCTCGTGCGCTTTCAGTGCTGCTCCGGTAAAGAGCGCGCGCCGCGCCATCTGGCTGCCAAGTCCGCGAACAAAATCCTGGATGGCGTCGGCGGGGTAGGCGAGGCCGAGCCGGGCCGCGGGAACCGCGAAGACGGCATCGGATGCAGCGAGCCGCAGGTCCGCGGCCGCCGCCAGCCCGAAGCCTCCGCCATAACAGACGCCACGGATGGCCGCGATCATCGGAACCGGAGCTTCGCGAACAGCGGCAAAGGCGCGGCTGTTCGATGCTTCATAGATACGCGCGGTCGCAGCATCTTTCCGTAATTCGGTAAATTCCGAAATGTCTGCTCCCGCGCTGAAATCGGCTTCGCCGCCGCCAGTGAGGACGATGACGCGGGCGCCGGCCTCGACATGCAGCCATTGGATGGCTTCCGGAATGGCGCGCCACATCGCAGCTGTGACGGCGTTCTTTCTCTGTGGATTGTCGAGGACCAGGAGGCCTGTTCCGCCTTGGCAGAAAGCCTTGATAAAGCCTTTGGCAAAGCTGTTCGACTGTTTCATTCGGTCCCCATTTGTGTTCGATCGGTCTTCGACTATATAATCGATCTCCTAGACGAATGAGGAGACCGGCAATGGTCGCACACAACGACGTCCTCAAGACTGAGACCGTCAAGTCCATGGACCCGATCTGGGACAGCCTGCGGCACGAAGCCCGGGTTGCTGCCGATCGTGATCCGATGCTGGCGGCCTTCTTCCACTCGACGGTGCTCAGCCACCGCTCGCTGGAGGATTGTGTGATCTACCGGATCTGCGAGCGGCTCGATCATTCGGACGTTCCGGCAATCGTTCTGCGCCAGGCCTTCGAGGCGATGATGGCCGACTGGCCCGAGTGGTCGACGATTTTGCGCGTCGATATCCAGGCGGTCTACGATCGTGACCCGGCTTGCACGCGGTTCATTGAGCCGGTCCTCTACTTCAAGGGCTTCCATGCGATCCAGACGCACCGCCTGGCGCACTGGCTGTGGAACAATGGTCGCCGCGACTTTGCCCTGTACCTGCAGAGCCGCTCGTCGAACATTTTTCAGACGGACATCAACCCCGCTGCCCGGATCGGCAAGGGCATCTTCCTGGATCACGCCACGGGGCTCGTGGTCGGCGAGACAGCGCGCATCGGTGACAACGTCTCCATCCTGCATGGCGTCAC
>JAIXSF010000148.1 GCA_027484835.1 Rhizobiaceae bacterium
CAGTGGGAGGCAGCTGTTGCCAAGCATGGAGAGGCTGTCGTTGAGGCTGGTAACGATGCGATGGCAATTGTGGAACACTATCGCTCCAGCCTCGCCCATATCGAAACCGGCGAGCTCGGAGACGAAAACCGAGAGCAGTATGAGAAGGGCCTTAAGGACTCGCTACATCATGCAGCTCAACTCGCCGCTTCCGGAAACGGCTATCTCCTGGATGTTGCCAACGAGGATCCGGAACTGCGCGCGGAGATCGAGACCATTGAACGCAATGAAGAGCGTGGGGACGAAACCAAGTCAAGCAAGCAGCCGATAACTGCGGATACTGCCGACGATCGCCAACGCGATCTCAGGGTGGATCTGGAAGAAGAACGTCCGATCGGACAAGCGGAGCGTGAGGCTCACCAGCTCGCCGAGACGGTGGACGCTACTCAGAGGCAGCAGAAAAGTGTAAACAGAGACAGGGAAGCGGCCCAGCGGGGCGGCGAGACCACTCGGACTGATCCCGCGCAACAGCACATTCCTCGTCTCGAGGAGTTGGAGCGTGAACAGGTTGAACAGAGGGAGCGTAATCGGGACGACCGAGATCGCTAAAGTGTCATGCAGGACGGTAATCAGAACACCTACCTGTTGGAAGTAAACGACCCCAAGTCTGCCGACATCGTCGGCAAGATGATGGTGTGGGGCATGGTCTCCGTTGGGATCCTCGCGATCCTGATCAAGGTCTACGGGGCCGTGATCGGCTGGTATCATGCTTCTGCGGCTTGGCTAACAGAGGCGGGTCAGTACGCAGCGAGCTTCTGGCCCTTCTGACCTGGATTAGCGGCCGGCCTGTTCCATGATTGGATCAGGAACGGTCGCCGCGAATAGCTCTTCCAAGCTTTTCCTTTTGCGCGGTGATTTCCCCTCTGCCTCCCGATCGACCACCTCCTTGAGGCGGCTAACTCGATCATTGTGCGCTTTCTCAATTTCGTCCTCTGAGATAGGCATCGCGCGCTTTTCGCGAGCGGGCGCAGCTGCTTTTGCAGGTTCCACGGTGCCACCGGCGCTGGCCTTCTTGCTTGTCAAAGCAGAGGGGTTCACGACGCGAGGGGGTGGGGTGGAGGCTTGTTGCTCCTTCGGAGTTTCCTTCTGCGCTGGCGCCTCCAGTGCATCAGCTTTGGCCTCCGTTGCGGGCTTTACCGCTTCTGCTTCTTCAGTCTGTTCCTGGCCTGCATTGGCATAGGCCGGCGTGGTCGCTGGTACGGGTTTGGGTAGCAGGTAATCGACAGTCGGGACAGTCGGAATGTGCGTCTGGGAATAGGCCTCGGCCTCCTTGAAGGGCTGCGTTTTGAAGAATCGCAGCTTTTCCCCAAAGATCGGCCGCTGACCCTCCACCAACAAGATCATCTTGTTCTCGGGCATCTGGCGCACTTCCTGCGGCATCATCAGGTCCCGATCGCGAATTTGCTCAACCTTTGTTCGGCGCGGGAGGCCCATAAGCTCAATGGTGCGCGATTCAGACTGATAACGGATGGTTCTCTTGCCAAGCGCACGGGAGGCGTACTCAGCCGTGGCCTGGTCATTGGCACCAAGAATGAGCTGATAACCGCAGTTGCCAAGAAGCGAGTGTCGGGACGTCTCACCATAGATCTCATCCAGGTTCTTCAGGTCCTGGATGATGAAGGCGAGCTTGATCTTATAGCCGGCCACATAGGGCAGCTTCGTCATTATCTCGTCCATGCGCTTCAGCTGGCGAAACTCATCCAGCAGGAAATAGACCGGCACGGAGTTGGGATCATGCTCAAGGGTGAGTATGTCCATCACCTGTTGAACGAATAGCGTCAGCAGCGGCCTAAGAAGCGTGATGTCGGTGATGTTCGGGGCAAGGTAGATCGTGATGGGGCGACGCTTCATGGATCGAAGGTCCATGTCGGTCATGTTCGTTGCGGCCACAACGCGTTCGTTCTTGAACGGCCTCATTGCCTTCTGGATGTCAAGCAGTGCCGAGGCCGCGGCCCTATCCGAGAGAGACAGGTATGAATTGAAGCTCTCCATCGTGAACTTCGACAGATATGGCTCCTTCTCCTTGATGTACTTCATCAAGGCCTGCAGATCGGTCCCGCTGTTGAAGAAGGAGTTGATCTCACCGAGGTTCCTGCGCCCTTTGTAGAAGGGGCTTTCGAGAACATAGCTGATGGCGCCGGCGAGAACCTGTTGAGCCGTCGCCTGCCAAACTGAATTCTCGGATTCGGTGTTTTCCGGCACAAGAATGCTGGCGATATTTTGAATGTCGGTCGTGCGATTACCTCGCTCCGGACGAACGAAATCCAAGGGATTGTAGCTGTTGGTCGTCTCGGAACCCGGCGCGAACAAGAAGACCTGGCTGCCGTTGCGCTTCCGATAGCCGGCGGTTGCCTTGTAGACCTCGCCCTTCAGATCCGTGACGATCATAGAGCCCTCGTGCATGAGAGCGTTGGGGATGACGTAGCCCGCGCCCTTACCGGATCGCGTCGGGCCAATAATGAGGTGGTGGCGATCGTCATACGCGCGGAGGACGTTGCTCCCGATACGGCCGAATATGTGACCTCGTCTGCCAAACCACTTCCCGCGCCGAAGGGTTGGAAGGTCCTGAAAGGCGGCATCCCCCAATGGATTGCTGGTAGGTTTGAGCCCAAGGTAAGCAATAAGGCCTGATACGAGCAGCGCCGGGACCACGGAGCCGAGCGCGACCTTTTGAAGGGAAGGGGAGGAGCTATATGCCCAGAACTGCTGAATTGGCGCGAATGGGTTTGAGGTAATTGTCGCCTCCAGGATCCTACCGTCGCCGTAGAAGAGCTGAAGCCCCGCCCCGTACGCCAGCATCCAGACTGCAAATGCGATCAACAGGCAGAAGAACAGATAGAAGGCCTGTAGACCTTTGCTCATGATGCATCCCGTGCGAAGTAGATTTCGGAAACCCCGCGCTTGCCGCCTTCCCGCCTGAGCTGGATCACGATCGGAATGACCATTTGGATGTAGGACATCAGATCCTGCTTTGAGTAGCCTGCGGACATGCCGGACTGCTGCATCATCATGGCAAGCTGTTCGTACGCGCCGAGCGGCGTATCGGCGTGAACTGTTGACATGCTGCCTGGATGGCCGGTGTTGATGGCACGAAGGAAGGAAAAGGCCTCAGCTCCACGAATTTCGCCAACAAAGAGGCGATCCGGCCGCATTCGAAGCGCCGATTCAAGGAGGTTCTGAATCGTGACGTTTGCGGTGCCTTGCCCACCCTTGGAGGCGATCAGGTGGACCGCGTTCTTCTGTGGTGGGAATAGCTCACGAGTGTCTTCAAGCGTCAGGATCCGCTCATTCAGGTCTACAGAGTTCAGGCACGCATTCAGAAACGTGGTTTTTCCCGACGACGTGCCGCCACTGATCAGGATCGAAACCCGCTTCGTGATGGCCGTATGGATGAAGTCGTAGATCTTCTCCGCGCGTAGATAGGCGATCAGCTCCCGATCCACGTCGCTTAGGCCCCCGACAGCAACCGAGACTTTGTCGAGAGAGCCGTTGTCACGGTAGTCCTGCAAAGAGAAATTCTGCACAACCTGCTTACGGATCGTGATCGACCCACCGTCAGGTGCCGCGGGCGGCAAGACAACCTGGATACGTTCGCCGGTCGGCAGTGCTGCGCTAAGGATCGGATTGGCAGCGTTGAGGAACTGCTTTGTTGCTGCGGCGACCCGCTCGCCAATGTTCTCAATCTCGCGTGCCGTTAGAGCATCGATTTCATGATGCTCCATGTGATCAGCACCGAAGCGCTCAACATAGACCTGGCCCGGCCGGTTCACTGCAATCTCAACCACCTTCGGGTCATCGAGAAATTGCCTGATGGGCTCCAAAGACCGGTTCAGGAAATAGTGGGGATCATGAGGCGTCGTGTTACCTACCATAACGTTCACGTTTGATCTCCTTCATCGCTTCCGTGACAGGATCGTCGTACATGGCGCTGAAATCGAGGTCCTGGCGAACATACACGAAGATCCGCTCGCCTTGAGGTACGCTGATCGTTGGCGGGATCCTCAGATTTTCGGCCAGGACCGTGTTCGCCATGTCGCTGAAGGTTTGCGCGATCGTCTCGCGCGCCAATTCTGCGCCTCTTTCGGCGTCATCGTTTCCGGAGCTGGAGTCGCTACCGTATCCGGTGAGATAGCTTGCACCACCCCCGACAATAGATAGCAGGATCGATGCACCAAAGCGCTCACGGAACTTGTTGTCGACATGACCAGTCAGACCCGATCGACCGAGGCTGTCCGTTCCGATGGAATTCAGGCGCACCGACACGCCGTCATCGCGGATGAGCCTCGTCCACACGACAAAGACCCGCTTCTGCCCCCGCGTAACTTCGGACTGATATTCCCCGATCAACCGTGTACCTGTCGGGATCAGCACACGCCGGCCATCGAAGGAGTAGACATCCTTGGATGTGATGGCCCGGACCTGCCCCGGAAGGTCGCTGACGATCGCCGTTTCCAAGATGCCGGGGATCAGCGTGCCCTCCGGAATCATCGCGTCGATCCGCTCAATCTTTCGCGCCGTCGCGGAACGGTCCCCGATCGCGCTCGCTGACGACAGGTATTGGCTGTTTCGATCCTCGCCAGCGACGGTCAAAGGCGTGCCGCTGTTCGAGCCATCCAGCGAACCATTCGCGGCGCCGCCTAAGTTCTGGTCAAGCGTAATTAGCTTCGACCGAAACCGCTCTGGAAATACCTCTTCGGCGGGCGGAGGAGCGCTTGCCGGTTGAGCTACCTCGGGCGGGGGAGGCACGTTAAATTCTGTAACGTCGACCGGCGGAGCTGGCGGCGGCGGCGGTGGAGGCGGGAGTTCTAAAACCGGCTGTTCTGGTGGTGGGGGAGTGGGCTCCCCATCGCGCACAAAGCCAGGCGGCCGAAAAGTCGTTGTCCGAAATTCCTCTTCACTTTGCGGGCTCTCAGGTGGGTTTTCGCCGGACGTGGCCAGCACCAGGTACGCGGCGAAGACACCAGCGAGCAACAGAGCGGCCATGCCGACCGTCTGATTGCGCTTCACGTTCCGATTGCTGATTTCGGCCTCGTCGGCCGCCGCCATAGCGTCGAGTTCAGGGCTGCGCTTCATTAGTTGCCGCTCCTCCTGCGTTTGCTGGCATCAGGATCCGGTTTCGGAGCCATGATGTCAGGATCAGGTGCTGCAAAGTCCGGCTTGCGGAGGTTGAAAATGCACGTCCACTGGTTTCCGTCCCGGAGCGTGTATTGCGTCGCTACGCCGTCAACGACGATGTATTCGCCTTCCTTGCGGAAGTTTCGCAGGGTCTCGGAGAAGTCGGATTGGACGGCAAAAATGGCCGGCACAGTCCCTCGGCCGAACTTGAAAAAGGTCTTCTTGCCGTCATCGAACACCATTGTCGGCTTCAGTGCCGCGTCGCCCGAGAAAGAGTAGTCAATGTTGACGTTCGCTTTGTCGATGCTCGAAATGTTCGGGTTGGCCGCCCGAAACTCAGCCTCCTTCCGCAGAGACTCGTTCAGGTTCTTCTCCGGATAAACGAACCGAATGCCGAAGACCTTTTTCCCTGCTTCCGGTGCATAGTCATTGAGCTCAAGGAAGTAGATCCTTTTTGAGGTCACCACGTTCATGTTTGTGGAGACGTCCTTGGCTATTGGCTTGACGAAAAGGATGTTGCCCTTTTCGGACGGGGCAACCTGCCAACTGTCGGTGTCGCCAAGCGAAATCGTCTCAAACTTCTCATCTTCGTCGAAGATGATCATCGTTGAGATGCCGTAGGTCGCAGATACCTTCACGACGTTGTTCGGCTGATAGACGACACTGGTCACACGCGCATCCAGACTGCCAGGGCGGGGCTGTTGCGCCGCATAGGCTTGGACCATCGTGAGAGCGGCGATCGACGCCGTCAGTAGGAAGCCATATTTCACTGCTGACCTCCCGAGGTCACCGTTTCCTGATCACGGCGGTAGTCATAAACCTGGAAGCCCAACGGATTTTCAAAGCGCCATTCGTTGCGCTCAGGCGTATCCGTGTAGCGATAGCGAACGATAGAGATGAAGTGGCGCGTGATGACATCTGAATCAGAGCGCTCATGCGTCGAGAACCGGACGAGCGCCGTTGTCGTGTTGGGGAAGGTGACAGACTTTATGTCGACGATGATCGACTTATTTTTGCCGAGCCGGCGAGCTGGATTGTCAGGGTTCGCGGCACTCCATTGGGCCTGGAGGTCGCGCGCTGCGTCGCCGGTGGAGAGCAAAGCTGCAATTCCAAAGTTCTGCTCGATGGCAAAAGGATCGTAGCCCTCGCGGGATCGAATGTAACGGACGACATTCGCCTGAGTGACCGCCTGCTGGTCGGTGATGTTCGATGTTCGGGTCAGCCCTGTCTTGACCTCAATATAGCCAGTGTTCTTGTCGACCTCGACAATGTACGGCTCGAAGCTTTTGAGGGGCACGAGCATCACCAATGCGGAGAGCGACAGGATCGTGATGCCGCCGAAGATCAGCGTAATCAGCCAAGCGAACGCCTTGGACCGTTTGGCCTTTTTGACGATCTCTTGTTCCCAACGGTCCCCATCCTGAAAATAGCTCCGGAGAGCATCGTTATTCTCTGCCATGTATCCTAGCCCTTAATTCCCGCCACCAGTTGCCTAGTTGGGCAGACTGTTGTTGGTAATTCTGTTCTGCATCGCTTCTGCTGCACCGGCGTTTTGGATGTTTTCCCTCATGCCGGCATGGGTTCTCGCGCGTGCGGCCATTCCTAATTCTCCAGCCCTCCCGGCTACAGAACGTGTCGCGGTCAAAGCTCGTGCCGGCAGTGCAACACCGGTCGCGTAGCCAACCGATCGAGCGATCTGCCCAACGCCCGTTGCCACGCCCCCGGTAATTCCCTGGGCGAGCGTCTGAATGTTGAAGAGGACAAAAGCGCCAGCCGCACAGATCAGGACAAAAGCCGAGATATCGTCGAGCTGGATCTCGTTCGCGGATGCTGCCGCTGCGACCTTCTGCAGTTCAGCGTCCATGGTCGTGATGAGAAAGGCGGCGACGACATACACAAAGAGCGGAATGATCGCGTACGTCAAAACCTGCTGGAACCAAGCCATTCCGTATTGGCGTGTGGAATCAAACAATAGGCAGGCGATAAAAATCGGTGCGGTGCCAAGCAGCACCCACATCATCACCTTCGCAAGCACGAGGATGGCAAGCGCAACGGCAATGAACAGCCCAACCGCCAGCATGATCAGGAACCCGACGAGGCCCGGGAGAATGGCGAAGTAGCCTGACTGCTCCGCGAATGCTGCTGCTGCCTCATTCGCCGTCTCCCAAATCATGGAGAGGCCGTCTGTTGGCTCAGTTATCCCGGTACTGCTAGCTGTCAGGAGCGCCCGCCCCACGTCTTCCGGCGTGTTGTTCAGCCAGTCGTAAAAGAAGAGTTGGAAATTGCCCCACTGATCAATGAAGGCGACTATAATCATCATTCGCACGACCCGGCCGACGATCTCGCCGACGCTCACTCGCGCGGTCCCCATGACGAGTTGAAGTCCGTAATAGGCGACGTAGGCAATAAGCATAATCGTCAGCAAGGGCATGATCTCGTCGCCAACGACCTCATAAGCCCGCTCCGAGAAATTCCGCCCTGCATCTTCAAGAGCCTCAAGCAGGCCGCCTAGAAAGTTCATGGGGTCACTGCTCTCCGCTTGCAGCGAAAGCGTCGATCGCCGCCAGCGCTTCCGATGGGTTGCCGTTCACGCTGGTCATTGGGCCACATTCCTGTCGCGGATCCTCGGCGTAGGATGTGAGGTTCGCGGGCCTCTTGCATGGTGCGGTCTTCTCTTTCGGGGCGCCGGCGCAGCCGGTTACGCCGGCAGCAACCACGACGGAGAGGAGCACAAAGCCTTTCACTCGAAATGTCTTAGTCACCGTAGGTCAGCGCCTTCTTCGTGTTGGAGATGTCGACAAGGCGGCGCTGGTTTTGAGCCTGCAGGGAGCCGACGGCACCATTCATGACGCCGATCATCTCGTTGATCGTCAGGCCCGTTTGAACCTGCAGCTGCGTGTTCTGATCGATGGACCCCTTGATGTCCTGAGCCTGACCGATCTGCTGGCCTGCCTTCTGGAACGCTTGTGTTCGCGACTGAACGGCTTGTTGCGAGCCGGTGACTAGGGCGGCAACTCCAAGGACGGTCTTCATCATTTCTTCGTAGGACTTGTCGCCTGAGAACGTGCTGTCCGCCTTGCCAGACAAGTTCTTCACGAGCTGGAGACCGTTGATGAAGGTGGTGGCAATCTGGCCGATGTCACCGCCCATACTGCCGAAGTTCGGGACACCGCCCTGCATGAGGCTGTCGAGTGACGGCATCTGAGAAACGCTGAACCGTTGACCAACGGCGAGGTTCTGCATGGGATTGGAAACGCTCCCGCGATCCCCCGTGACGGCTTTAAGCGTCTCTTCGACCGTCTTCAGAACCTCCTTGTTTGTATCCAGGATCTGATCAGTCGTCTGAGAGGTTTCTGTCGCGATCTTCAGGTTGGCGCTGTCGATCACCGGAACTTGTGCATGCACGGTAGACGCCAACATTAGCGAACACGCAGTCAGAATTGCTCTTCTCATGGCCGTTCTCCTTGTCATTCGGCGCTCAACATCAGCTTCATGTCAGCCTCTGGTTCGAGTTTTCGAACGCAGACCTGTTCCTCCGGATTCCACTCAAGCTGCAGTTCCTTGTCGCAGAGGTCAGCTACCTCGCGATCCTCTTCCTTCTCATCTCGCTTGTAGTCGCTGGATCGCGAAGACCCCGAGAGCCCCCCCAGATCGAGCGCATTCTGAGAATTCATAAGCTCGGCCATCGTTGTTCCGAGGCGGATGACCTGGTTCATCATTTCCAGGTTCGCATTACGGGCGCCGGAATTGTGGTCCCAGCTGTCTTGGATCGTGCCGCTTTCCATCTGGCCGAGTTGCTGAAGCCATGACGCGACGTTCCCGCTGTTTTCGGAAATCGACTGGCTGGTCGCCATCGAGTTGATGCTCGCTTCTCTCGCACCTGAAAAGCCCGACGTGCCTCCTCCGAAATTTTCGGGTATGTTCGACACATCGGAGCCTCCGAACTGGGGTATCCACTTCCCTTTGATCGCGGCTACATACCCCTGCGTCTCCTTGAACGGAGGGATGCCGCCATACTTTCGAACGTTGCCTGGCCCCGCGTTGTATGCGGCGAGCGCAAGGTTGGTATTGCCGTTGAAGGTACGGAGCTGCTGCTTCAGGTAGCGCGCGCCGCCGCGAAGGTTATCCTCGATATCGTGAGGATTGACGCCAAGATCCTTGGCTGTGCCCGGCATCAGCTGCGACAAGCCCATAGCGCCGACCGGCGACTTTGCGCAGGGATTGAACCGGCTCTCCTGGTAGACGAGAGACATGAAGAGGGTTTCGTCTACCCCGTCCTCACGCGCCACTCGCTTCACGAGCCCGACAATCTCCGGATTGGCTTGCGCTGCCGAGGGGGCGTCACCTCCGCGCCCCGGCCGGTACATCGAGCAGGTGACGCTTTTGCTCACCGAATGCCGGCGACTGTCCGTTTCCTCGATCTGCTTGGTCGTTTCATTGCGCACCGCATCGGTGGACGAAAGGGCGCCATCCGTAACAGGAACTTGCGAGGAGGAGGGCAGCGCTGTTCCCCATGCCAAGGCTGCCACAAGCAGCGTCAGAGCCGGACTGTTCCTCATTCGGCCTTCTCCCATCCGCAGAATTTCGCCAACCAGTTTTCGGGTTCGTCTCCGTACTGCTCGCGAAGTGCGGCGCACTCCTCGATCGTCTCCTTGCGCCCTGAAAGCACCTTCACGAGATCCGGCATTGTCGACAGATCGAGGCGCGCGATGACAGAGTCATTGCCGTGCTTGATCAGGAAGGTTCTCTTTTCGGGAGGCGTGTTCTTGATGAACTTGAATTCCTTCATCGTCAGGCCGAAGCGCTTGATGTAGCTCTCTTCGTCAGCCCGTGGGTTCGGGAAGTGGATGTTGGTGGCCGACTGCTCAATGAGCGTATGCGAGGCATTGGATTTGGTGATGTCAGCGGCCGATTGCGTACCAAAGCCCACAATGCCGTTGAGCTTGCGGATCGTCTTCATCTTATCGACGATGAAAGCGCTGAACGTGTCGTCCATCAGTAGCTGCCAGCCTTCATCCATGAAGAACATGACGGGGTTGCCATCCAACAGCTCGTCCAGCCGGTGGTATAGGTACATCAGCGCAGGGGTTCGCAACTCCTCGTTTCCAAGGATATTGGTCATATCAAAGCCAAAGACGCTGTGACCCGAGAAGGACAGGACGTCATGGGGCGCGTTGAACAGCCAGGCCTTTTCGCCTTCGATCCAAGGCCGAAGCCGAGAGTATAGATCGTTGGCGTCGGCCTTAGACCGCCCCATTAGGAGGCCGGCAAGATTGGGGAGATTTCGCTGAGCTGCCGGCTCCTGCATGATCCGGACGATTGCCTTTTCCAAGGTGTCCTCGTCCTCTTGCGTGAAGTCGGTGCGACGATCACCGCGCAGCATGGCTTTGAGCAGACGGACCAGAAATTCCCGGTTCTCGCCGGTATTCTCCAGTTGCAGCGGGTTGAAGCCCGTGGGCGTTCCCGGAGACAGCACCTCGTAAGCCCCGCCGATCGCCCTGACGAAGATCTCAGCCCCCCGGTCCTTATCGAAGAACACGGCTCGAGGCGTGGGTGAAACTCGCATCGCTTGAGCCAGGAGGAAGGTCAAACCCACGGTCTTGCCGGATCCTGTAGGACCAGTCACCGTGAAGTGCCCGATATCTCGACGGTGGAAGTTGAACCAGTAGGGGGTTTGTGAGGTCGTTTCCAGAATGGTGATCGGCAGGCCCCAATGGGTGCGATCCGCTTGTCCAGTCGCGAAATTATGCATCGAGGAAAGGCCGGAGAAGTTGGCGCTCGACAGCATGGCGATGCGGGAAATGTAGGAGCGGTTTCCCGGCAGCTGCGCCCAAAACGCTGCTTCAAGGTTGAGATCTTCCCGAAGCCAATTGGTGTTCATGTCGGTGAGGCAAGCGCCAAGTTCCGACACGCAACGGCTCAATCCGTCGAGGTCCCGCGAAATGCACAGAAGCGAAAAATGATGGAAGCCGAATACCGCCTCCTGGTTGAGGAGGCTGTTCAGCGCATAGTCGATATCGGATTCGACAGAGCTACCCGCTTCGTCGGAAGCCTTGATCTGGCGCTGGAGGCGGCTGATCCGCTCTTGTGCGATCGGCTTGTCTGCAAGGGTGAAAGACTGTGTCAGGATGAACTCATGGTTCACCTGTAGCAACCCGTCCAACATGCCGGGACCGGTGAATGGAGGGTATTCTTTAATCGAGAGTAGAGCGGCATAGCGGCTATCTTCTTCCACTGCCGCTTGTGCCTGCATCGTCCGCTTTGAAAAATGCAGCCGCGAAGTGCCGACGTAGTTGCGGATACCCATGCGCGGAAGCCGCATCTTTCGCGGCACACCGCAAGTCAGGATCGTGTTGAAGAACTCGCAGGGCTCAGAATAGGGATCGCCCTTGCCCTCTTCTCCATCGAGGTCCTTCTTCGCGGTATCGTCTGATTTCTTTCGATATGTGATGCCAAGCGGCTTAGCGCCGTACTTGTGCAACTCCTTCACGATGTTCCCAACCAACTCTTCGAGGTCGGTCACATCTTCACGGGTCGCTTGAGCCTTGGCCTCTTTGTTCGAGCGTTCAAATATCCGCTTCAGGGAGTCACCGAGACCAAGCGCTCCTTTCATGCCCGAACGCACGATCGTCAGGTAGATTTCGTTCGTGAACATCCGCTTTTTGCGGAGCTGGTCCATGTAGCGATCGTTCAGGATCTCGCAGAAGGATGAATCGAACGAACCGCCGATTTCGGTCTCGACTTCACGCCGTATTACAGTCGACCAAAGGGAGTAGCGGCTTGAACCCAGAGCCCGGATCATCGTGTTCTGGACGACAGAGCGCATGTTCAACTCGGCCTGGTCCTCCGTCTGGAAGAACAGGCCATCGAGCTTGATGACGCTGATTAGGGTTCCATTTTCGAGCCCGATGACCGTATCGGACACATGCCTCGTATAGGGGATGTGAACGGACATAGGCCGCTCGTTGCCGGCGACCTTCCCAAACCCAAGCTCTTCCTTGACGACTTTCAGCATCTACTATGGTCCGTATGAGTTGGTGCCCCAAAAGCGCTTGTTGGGCGTCCGTGGCGTCTTGCGTGAGGTGACCTGCAGAACGTCGAGAACCTTGCTGTCCCAGGCGCAAAGCGAGAAAAGGACAAGGTAGGCGGCTGGCGCGATAAGCAGTGCCGCCAGATGGTTCGTCACCAACCACCCAATGATGGTCACACCGATGATCAGGACGACCGCCATGTAGGGTACGCCCCATAGCGTCGGTGAACGGGTCAAACCGATCACCAACGGCGTCAAAGCTGGCTTCTCGTCCTGAAAATCGCTCATCAGCCGCCGCCTACCGACGAGATCATCTGGTCAACGATGGCAGGGGCACCGAATACGAGACCGATACCAATGACGACGGCTCCGGCCGTGAACCACGATAGCCTGCCGGCAAAGGCAAGAAAGCCAAGGCCGATTACGGCGATGATTGCCATGAGACGACCAAATGGGCCGGTGATGAAGTCAACGATCATCTGCACGGCTGTCTGAAGGGGGGCGAATGCCCCGCCACCGCCACCGCCTGCCTGTGCAAGCGCTTGATCAGCGCCGGCGACTTGCAGCGCTGCCACCAAACCAATCACGGCCATTGCCTTCAATGCCCCGGAATGCCGGGAAACGACGTTCTTCATAGTTCTCTCCTTAAAAGTGCATCACGCCGCCGACGAATTTGCCGGTCTTCTCCACAGCGATGACTCCGGCATCGCTGGTGTTCTTTGCCGCCATGTCACGGACGATTCCGGCCGCCTTCCGTTTGCCCGTTGGCATCGGTAGGCCAAGCTGGAAATTCACGACCTTTGCGACATAGCCGACGGTTTCTTGGAACGGGGGGACGCCGCCATACTCGTAGATGCGCCCCTCGCCGCTGTTGTACGCAGCCGCTACGAGAAGCGGGTTCTGGAACTCATCGAGGAGGAAGCGCAGGTACTTCACCCCGCCCTCGATGTTCTGGGCAGGGTCGCAGATATCCTGAACACCGAAGCGAGCCGCGGTTGCGGGGATAAGCTGCATTGGTCCGCGTGCGCCTTTCGGTGAATTGCGGATCTCATCGAAGCGGCTTTCGGCCCAGGCAATCGCAACAGCGAAGCCCTCATCGACGCTGTATCGACGCGCGGTAGAAACAACCAGCGATTTAATCTCGTCAGGTGGTAGGGGCGACGGCCCGCACTCTTCCACGGGAGTTCCTGCCCCTAGATTTTCGGGGGTTTCACTGGATGTAGTATCTAGAGTTATAGTTTGGACAGGATCTATGCGGCCTGTGGCGCGCTCTGAGACATCAAAATACGCGCTGACATACGCATCAATTTGATGCCCTTTGGCACGCGCGTCTTTCGGCGATGCTACGCCAAAACCTTCGGCTCCGCCCTTCGTGACAACACCGTTTGCACCAAGGACGAATTCCTTCTCTGATGTCTCGCCACCGCTCCAGCGATCTTCGAAGTTTGTGACAAGAGATTCCTCGTTGATTGTCACAGAACCGTTGTAATTGCTGGAATTACGCCCTGACGTGGCTAGGTCTTGTGACGCAGCTGTATTGGCAGCGAGCAGCACGGATAATGCTGCGCTAGTCAGGGTTCGCGGGCCTAGATACCCTGCATAAACAGTGTTTTTATCCATCGCACCCGCCCGTCAAACGGTGTTGTGATCGCCATGAAAACCGACTAGAGTTAATGCATACATGATACCGATGTGATGCACTCTTACAAGTTTTCTGATCGGTGTTAAACCCTATTTTGCAGGGTCAACAATCGCACTACGGATGGTTAGGGCTAGATTATGAAACAGGCCATCTTTCCCGCGCTTATAAGTTGCGCATTGGCAACGCAGGCGCTTGCCGCTCCTGCGGTGAACAAGGACTACATCAGGTCGCTGGCGGCGCCAGGCAAAACGGTTCTTGTCGTCGAGTATTACGACGGGACCGGCAAAGTCGCTGACCGCAAAGGTTACGCCACGGCCAATGGCTTCAAGGCTATCTCGGCGACTGAGTTTCGCGTCGATGAATCGACAACGTTGCATCTGTATGGCGTTCAGCCCTGCGACGGCGATCTGGTCAATCGTGCGGAGGACTATTCCGGGACTTGTAAGGAGTTTGGTACGCAGCAGCTGCAAACGATGCTGCAGAGCCCCAAGGTTCTGTTCTGCAGGGCCTTCATCAGTGAGCAGACCGCCCCCGTTCAGGATGTCACTTGCTACGGCTACTATAATTATCCTGGAGCAATGGACACGGTTGATAGTCTTGAGGAGCAGCTTCTGTCGTTGGGAGCGGTTCGTCTGACTAAGAAAGCCGATGGCTCATTCGAACGTCCGGATCTTACGGAAGCTCAGGAGATCGGGCAGAAGGGCTCCTTCGGGATGTGGGCCGATCCCCGGGTGAAGGCGCAATGAAGCTTGCCGCTGCACTCGTCGCGACCTTACTGCCCTTTGCCGCCAATGCCGCAACTGAAGGGTACTTCGATCTTGCTCCCGGCATTACCTTGGAAACGGGGGACACCTGGATCTCGAATGGAGAACGGTTTCGTCTCTACGGCATCCAGTCCTGCTTGCGCGGCACTGCCTACACGGATGGTCAGGGCAATAGACAAGACTGCGGTGAGGCATCGCTTGCGATGTTGGCGGCCTATATCAAGGATACCAAACCGATTTGCGCGCCCGTGGCGAAGCTTAATGGCATCTCATATGTCGTTTGTTACGCCACGGTTGGCAGTCAACGTCTCGACCTCGCGCAGGTCATGGTGACGAGCGGCTATGCATTCGCCGCCTTGAAGACAGACGGTCTCCCTTATCATGCCCCTTACGCGATAGCCGAGCAGCTCGCTCAGCAAAAGAAGGCCGGCCTTTGGCAATTCTCCGACGTTCAGCATCCTTCCATCCTGCTTAGTCGTGAGGCGAACCAGCGATCGAGGAGCGCCCAGCCATGAGAAACCGTCTTATCCTTGCTATCGCCGCAAGTTCTTTGGCCCTGCCGGCGTTAGCCGCCGATCCGATCTATCAGAACTGGCACGCCCTACGCGGTCAGGCTGCGCCTCCCGTTGCTGCTGCTGTTCGGTTGCCGACGTTTAAAGGCCCGGTAACCGTTCTCGACGGCCGCACGCTATGGTTCGGCACGCTTGGCAATGGCTATAAAGTAAGGTTGGCCGGCATCGACACCTGTGAGATTCCTCAATGGGCTTTGAACCCAAAGTGGATCAACCGGGACAAGCAACAGGCTCCGAACCCCGTCCCATGCGGTCCCTTCGCCAAAGCTTGGCTGAAGAGGACTATCGGAAACAGACCCACGACTTGCGTCGGTCTGGCCTACGCGAACGATGGCATACCCGTCGCACAATGCAGGACCAACGGTGTAGATCTCGCCGCCGAAATGCTGCGCGTCGGTTGGGCTCGTCTCGATTCCCCTTACATCAACGCCCAATATTACGCCTATCAGACCAACGCGATGGCCGCCCGGTATGGGATGTGGGGAACCTACGTGTTGGACATGAACGAATGGCGCCGCAAAGCAGTCGACAAGACGCTAGATCGGCATCCGATCGCCGACTTCAATCTGCTGGCCGAGTGGAAAAGTGAAATTTCTCCTCCTTTTGCTGATGCGCGAAACAAGCCGAAGAGGACAGACCGATAGTTGCCGGACCTGGCACATATTGCGATTTCCCTCGCAACAAATCCCTTGGCCGGCCTGCTGCTGGCCTTTGCCCTTTCGATCGTCCTCATAGTACCGGCGCAGAAATTGTGGTGGATCCACGCCCCGCTGGTGCTGTTCCTTCTCATCCTGTCGCTGGCTTTCCACGACAAGCGGCACTTGTCCTTCGACAGCTACCTGTCGGGCTCTTCGCCTTCGCCGCGGTTTCTCGGGACATTCCCAATCAGCCACTGCTCTATCGCATCGGCATTTCCTGGTTTGCGTGCTTCGCCTTGATCTCGGCCGTCTTCTACGCTGCAGGCGAACGCATCCAACAGAGGACTCCGCTCGAAAGACTCCTTTCCGAGCCGGCAATTTCAGCAGCATTGATCAAGAGGGACACCTGATATGAAACCAGTGATATTTGCCGTAGCCGGTCTCGCGGCTCTTGCCATGTCTCAAGCATCTGCCAAGGCCGAGGATGCCTCATGGGGTTGCCAGATTCTCTTGTGCGCAGCCTCACAAAGCCCGTCCTGGCATGGCGTCCCCTACTGCGTTTCCCCGATGAAAAGGCTCATATCGGCTATGGCGAAGCCCGGCTTCTCCTGGCCAATCTGCCATGAAGCTAAAGCCGGAAAACCCGGCTTCGAACCTTACGAGGAATGCCCTGCCGGCATGACCGCCGTTTCATCCCGCACCGATGGGGATCGGTCGTTCTTGGGCCGAGACGACAAGGATCAGTGCACCAAAACCGTCAACCAGTGCAGCAACCGTGCCGCCTTCCGTACCCAATTTGGTGACGCCCGAGAAAACGAGCGCAAGGGTGTTACAATCCGGCAGATCAACCAGAACAACGACAATGATGTTTTCAACCGAGACAATGGCTGCATGGTGCAGATCACTCAGCCCCGCCCTCGCCGCGCGGATCCTTATTATTTTGACATTCCGAACGATAAGGGCGTCAAGCAGCGTGCTTGGTTCAACCTGAATGACTGAGTGGATGACATGAACAGCAACATTCTCATCGTAGCAGCAGCCGGTATCGGCATTCTCGCCGGTGCAGGAGGCACTTATCTTATCATGCCGGAGCCAGAGCCACTTGTTCGGGCCCCTACTGATGCGGAGATCGCGGCCCTTATCGCAGCCAATCCCTCCCTAATTCCAGAACCTCCCGCTCCTGTACTTGAGATACCGACTGAAGAAGAAGCCCTAGCCGCTTACCGCAAGGCTTATGCCCGCAATCCTTTGAGGACCGGCCGCGGTGAAGCCGATGTAACCCTCGCCTTGGGAGAGTGTGACGAGAACGCCACCGGTCCAGGCGTATCATGCGTCGCGGCCATCAAGCGGAATCCGAATGCAGCTCCTCTCGATCGCGTCATCGGTTTTGCAAAGTCAGCATCCGGCGAGTGGGTTGCCACCAACTACTGATCTCGGCCAGATACCTGTAGCTCGTCAATGCCCCGGCAGTGAGATGGAGCCTGAAAGAAGAAGCTCCATTTCCTCAGGGTTTAGGCTTCCCTTGCAGGCAATCAGATACCCTGCCACGTAAAGCATCTTCCGATCTCTCTCATCCGGATCTGATGGCACGTGCCTGATGATTTCCATACGTGCCTTCGCTTCTTGATCCATGGTAGCGCCGCCCTCGCCGTTGATGGCCGCCAGGTAGACGGCTCGGTGACGTTCGACCTTCACGGACAATGGCTCGTCGGGTTGCAGCTCAAGGTTTTCTGTCATCTTTCCCTCTCCACAAGCGCAAGCGATCGCTCCTTGACCTCCCGAAATAGAAGGGAGGGCAGGAGCCCCGCTCCTGCTCCCGAGCTCGTGCGGAACAGCTGGAGAGAGGGGGACAAGCGCTAAACCGGAGGGGGATCACCCACCCGTAGGGCCGAGACGGATCTCATGGAAATGCGGCCGGTGCTGCAGGCCGCAGGCCGAAGCATGGGGAGACCGGTTTAGTGCTTGTGGGGGAGAGAGGGCAGAGCGCCTTTCTCCCCTCTTAGTGCGTTGAAATAGGCGCCTTAGATTGAAGAGAGTTGCCAGCGACTTCTGCCATCGGTCGAAACCCGTCCTTGGCGGCCGAATGCGAAGGCGCTACTTATCTGCCGTCATTTCAGTCATCGATATCATGAATGTGAATACTTGGGAGCTGACATAGATACTGGGTGACACGGTCCGTTTACCGTTATGCTGGAACATGTCACCAGTGGCGACGTTTATTTGACGAGCCCGTCAATTCGCGCTATGGATTTAGTCTAATAAAATCTGATCGCAGGCTAGACCGGAAGGAGGTAAGCTGTGAGTGCATTGAAAGCAACTGCTACGACTACCCCGCGGAAGACCTTCGACGTGCGCCCGTCGCAGGCTCCTGTGAACTACGACGCCTTGATTTCTCAGGCTATTGAGCGCTTCCCCACGGTTCATGCAATCCTTGCAAAGTGAACCGCTGTGGCTACCGACTGAAGTCGTCCTAAAGATCAACCTCATCCATACAGCAGCGCTTGGGGAAAATCACGCGCTGCTTTTTCCAGAAAAGTTGGACGGTTCCATGATGCGCCCTCGCAACCTCTGGGACTATGACGAGCCAGACGCCGTCAGCTTGGCGGTATCCTACATGCATGGCATCGCCTCAGCCCACGCATTCGAGCAAGGAAACAAGCGGACCGGCTTTGACGCCGGCTTTGCATTCCTCGGCGCGAACGGACTGACAATCCACCCGGAGGCAGACACTGAGCTAATGGCTATCTCCTTCATCGAATTGATTGAG
>JAIXSF010000259.1 GCA_027484835.1 Rhizobiaceae bacterium
CCACGGCAGACGATATCGACTGGCTGGTCCCGCATCAGGCCAACAAGCGCATCATTGACGGTTCCGCCAAGAAGCTCGGCATTCCCGACGCAAAGGTCGTCATCACCGTCGACAAGCACGGTAATACGTCCGCTGCCTCGATTCCGCTGGCGCTTGCCACGGCCGCCGGTGACGGTCGCATCAAGCAGGGCGACCTCGTGATGCTGGAAGCCATGGGCGGCGGCTTCACCTGGGGCGCCGTCCTTCTGCGTTGGTAGCATCTGAAACCCCAAAAATTGCGCATCGACAAGGACTTGACCGTTGCGGCCAAGGGCAATAGTCTCGGGCCAATTCAACAAGATCATTGATTTAGGCGGGCGAGAACAATGGCCGGGAAGACAGTGACGCGTGCGGATTTGGCAGAATCAGTCTTTCGCAAGGTCGGTCTTTCCAGAACGGAGTCTGCCGAGCTTGTCGAAACCGTGATCGACGAGATCTGCAATGCCATCGTGCGTGGCGAATCTGTCAAGCTCTCCTCCTTCGCCACCTTTCAGGTCCGCAGCAAGAACGAGCGAATCGGCCGCAATCCGAAGACCGGCGAAGAAGTGCCGATCTCGCCGCGCCGCGTGATGACCTTCAAGGCTTCGAATGTCCTGAAGCAGCGCATCCTGCGCGCCCACATCGCGCGCAAGGCCAAGCAGAAGCCGGCCAACCCGGCAGCATGATATCGGCCAAAACCGGTGGAGCATTTGCCTGCCGGTCACCGATCGCTTGAAAAGCCATCCTCAAACCGTTGAAATACGATCCGAGTCGCGCACCGGCGTGACGATCGAGGAGTGCCATGATGCAGTTGGACAAGAGCCCGGATGCTTTCCGTACCATCAGCGAAGTGGCGGATGATCTCGACCTGCCGCAGCATGTCCTGCGTTTCTGGGAAACGCGCTTTCCGCAGATCAAGCCGCTGAAGCGCGGCGGTGGCCGGCGCTACTATCGCCCTGATGATGTCGAACTGCTGAAGGGCATCCGCCATCTGCTTTATGATCAGGGCTATACGATCAAGGGCGTCCAGAAGCTCTTGAAGAGCAACGGCAACAAGTTTGTCATGGCCGTCGCCACCGGCGATGTCGCGACGATGGAAGCTCTCGTCGCCGCCAATGCCTCGAAGATCGACGAGCCGAAAGTCAACCTCGACGAAGATCAGGTAGTCGGCCGCCCGAAGGTCCGTGCCAGCGGCCGCTTTTTCGGCTTCGGTGGCAGCGCCAACGACGACGCACCGGAAATCTCGGTCGGCAAGGGATCCGTCGGCAAGGAAGATCGGGCATTGCTTCAGGAAGCGCTATTCGACCTCCTGGAATGTAAGCGACTGCTCGATCAGGTGCGTTGAACCGCGACGTTCCCCGCAGTGGAACATGGTTCGCTTCTGGGACGTTGATGGGTCGACACGCAACCCGCGCGAGGCTCCATGAAACGTCTGTTGATCACCATCCCGATTCTTTCCGTCTTCGCCGCCATGCCGGTCCATGCCCAGCAGGCAGCGGCACCGTCGGCCCCCGCTCAAACACGTCCCACAACCGTCGAAGATGCCTGCCTCTTCGTTGCCAAAAGCATGCTGATGGTGAACGACCTGAAGGTCGGCGTCGTTCAGGCCTTCCCGGAGCTTGATCCGCCGGGCGCCCGGCTGACCTACTCGACCCGCATGGACAGTGAACCGCAGCAGATCTCCGACGAGATCGAATGCCAGTTTGAGCGTGGTGCAGAACCCCTGCAGGTAACGCGCTTCTGCATGGATTCGACCTGCTACGCCGGCAACAGCGAAGAACCCGAAGAACGCCGTCGCTTCGACGAGATCCGCGCCCTGATGCAGCGGCTGAACTGACGGTCCGCTCATTTTTTTGGACCACGGGGAGTTTCCCCTTGCGCAGAAATTGCTGACTGTCTAAAGGGAACTGGCTGTCGGACGGGTCTTGATTGTCATGATCCGCACGGTTGGCAGGTGACGGAATGTAGCGCAGCCAGGTAGCGCACTTGACTGGGGGTCAAGGGGTCGTGGGTTCGAATCCCGCCATTCCGACCATTTTCATCGACCGAGCAAGTATTTGATCGGCTCGAATGGTTCAAAGACCGGGTATCGCAAGATATCCGGTCTTTTTGTTTGGCAATGTTTGCAGTTGTCGGGCCCCAACGATTTCCCTGGTTTTATTCCCTGCCTGTCCTTACGTTGTTGCATTGCAGCATTAGATGGTATGGAGGTTCGAAGGGAGCCGACAGTCATGCGCTTCAAATTCTCGATGACTCCGCTTGCCGCCATTTTGCGGGGGCAGAAGCGTCTGCAGCGCAGCCTTGTGAAGGCGATCCCGAAGATGCGGTTGGCCGATGCCCCCAAGGCTGCCAAACCCCGCGCGCCCCGGACTGGCCTCGTGCAGGTTCATGCCTTCGGTAGCAACCCCGGACGCCTGCGGATGATGGAGTTTGCGCCGCCGACGCGTCGCGACCCACCAACTCTGGTTGTCGTCTTGCATGGCTGCCTGCAGACGGCGATCCAGTATGATCGCGGCAGTGGCTGGAGCCGTATGGCGCGGGAGAAGGGCTTCGTGCTGCTCTATCCGGAACAGACGAAGCAGAACAATCACAACCTTTGCTTCAACTGGTTCCGCCCGAGCGTGGTCGCGCGTGACCGGGGAGAACTGATGTCGATCCGGCAGATGATCGATCACAGCGCCGAACGCCACGGCATTGCCAGTGATCGCATCTTCATTCAGGGCCTGTCGGCAGGGGGTGCCATGGCAAACGCGCTTCTGGTCACCTATCCGCACCTTTTTGCAGCCGGTCAGGTCATCGGCGGCCTTCCCTTCGGAGCGGCACGCGATGCGATGTCGGCGCTTTCCGTCATGAAGTCGGGTGTCCGGCGCAGCCGTCAGGAATGGGGTGATCTTGCGCGAAGCGCTGCCGGTGAGGGGCCGGTCGCGTCAAGACCTGCGGTATCGATCTGGCAGGGCAGGGCGGACCGCGTGGTGTCCATGGCCAACGCCGAAGCCTTGCTCACGCAGTGGCTGGATCTATACGGTCTGGACGCAGACGACGGGCGGCGTGAAACGCGACCGGAGGGGGAGGCTGTCGTGTGGCGGGACGAGAGTGGCAGGATCCTCATCGAGTACAAAATCATCGATGCGCTGGATCACGGCTTGCCGGTGACGGCAAGGCGCTCCGGTGCGGAGCGTCAGCCCTATATGCTTGAGGGCGCCATCAGCGCCCCCCAGCATTTCTACAAGACGTTCATCCGGCCGCGCTGAGGCGAGCCGGCAGCCGAAATGGCTCAGTTCTCCTCGATGGCCACACCGTTTTCACCGATGCGGAGTTCCACGCCCTTCGGCTGTGACTCTTCCTGGTAGACATAGATGCCAAGGCCGATGACGGCGACGACGAGTGCGCCGATGATGAGGTAGAGGCCATTGTTTCGGCTCATGAAAAACTCCTGTCTGATTGTTTCGGACAGGAAAAGCCAAAGCCCCCACTATTGTTCCATCGTCATATAGGAAAATCTCAATCGTCGTTCGCGGCCGTTAGTTCTTCGGGACGCAAGCCGTCATCGCTGGCCCGTGTCACCAGGCGCAGACCTTCACCGCCCTGACCACCTTCACCGGGTTCAAGAAACCGAACGCCCAGGCGCTCGAGCACGGTCTTGAGGGCTGCGTGATCCTGATGCGTGGCGTCAAATCCGCTGTTTGCTTCAATCTGCAGGATCGTCAGGGCGGGCACTCCGCTTTCCTGGGAGAGCCGGTCGATCGTGACATCAAGCATTGCGCGCGCCGCGCGTATCTGTGCGGGAGTGATCATAAAAGGAGTATGGGGCGCGGACAGGTAAAATCAATGCCGGAGGCCCCATGAAGGCGCACTCGCCTCAGCGGCGACGCGCCCTCTGATGGCGCCACTCGGCAGCGCCGCAACCCCAGACGATGCCGAGCACCAGATAGAAGTGCCGCCAGTGATCGGTATCGATCACCGCGCCGATCAGCATGTGGCCGACGAGCACGATCCAGGCGATCATCAGATACGGCTGCCAGGGCCGGTCCCGCAAAAGGTATCGGAAGCCCATGGAAACCGTCCAAACGATCATTCCCATGTACGAAATAAAGCCGACCCAGCCGTAGCTCATCAGCGATTTCAGGTAGATGTTGTGTTCGTCTTCCGGGAAGATCTTGCCGAACATCATAGGCCCGATGCCGAGCGGCTTTTCCATCGCCATTTCGAAACCGAGCTTGTGCCGGGCGAAACGCCCGAGATGCCCACCATCATAGTCCTGAACGAGCTGCGTGCGGGTCTCGAAGAGGCCTCGCACCTTTTCGAACTGAAGTGCGACAAGCAAGGCGACGACCATCGCAACAACAGCCGCAAGCGACAGCACGAGGATCTTCAGCCGAAATGCATTGGTGCGCTCTTTGAGGAGCATGATGAAAACGAGTGCAAGCGCGCAGAAGAGAAAGAGACCCCAGGCCGCGCGGGAGAAAGACAGGAAGACGGCAAAGGAGAGAATGAGGATGCCAAGGATGCGAAGTGGTGAGTCCATCAGCCTGCCCTTGAGCATGCCGTGGAGAAGATAGAGCATCGGCGCAACGAGGAAGGGTCCGAAGACGTTCGGGTCCTGAAACGCACCCATGGCACGATCGTAGCGCGTGAACACTTCGGCGCCCGGAAAGGCGTGGAAATATCCGAGGATGCCGAGCATTCCGGTGATGATCGCGGCGGCAACCCAGGCCTGGAAGATCAGCTTCAGCCGCTGCGGCCGATCCTCGATGACGGCGGCGTAGAAGACGGCGGTCAGCGCCAGAAAGATCGATACCGCGACATAGAGCACCTGCTCCGTCAGGATCGTCTGCATCACCGTCAGTGCCAGCAGTCCACCGACATTGAAGACCAGCAGAAGCGCCAGAAGCGGTGCGATGACCCGGGAGATCTTCAGTCCGAACAGAAACCAGAGGGCAACTTGCCCCACCATCAGCAGTTCATACGGGGCCGGCTCGGAAATCACGAAGCCCGACAGAAAGACGCCGAAAGCCATGACCCAGGAGACCATCAGCTGGAATGCTGCTGCCTGAGGGTTGAACGGCCGGATCTGGGCGTCGACAGCGCTCAATATGCGTTTTCCGTGTTCAGCAGCTTGATCGGCGTCAGGAAGAGGATCTTGAGGTCGAACCACAGCGACCAGTTCTCGATATAGTAGAGATCATAGGCCGTGCGGAACTTGATCTTTTCGTCCGTATCGATTTCGCCGCGCCAGCCGTTGATCTGCGCCCAGCCGGTAACGCCGGGCTTGACCCGGTGGCGGGCGAAGTAACCTTCGACGATTTCACCGAACGTCTTGTCGCGGGTCTGGCCGAGGATCGCATGCGGACGGGGACCGACAAGCGAGAGATCGCCGCGCAGAACGTTGAAGATCTGTGGCAGTTCGTCGATCGAGGTCTTGCGGATGAAGCGGCCGACGCGGGTGACACGCGGATCGTTCTTCGTCACCGCATTCTTTGCGGTTGGGTCGCTCATCTCGGTATACATCGATCGGAATTTCAGGACGTTGATCACCTCGTTGTTGAAGCCGTGGCGTTTCTGCACGAAGAAGACAGGACCCTTAGAGGTCGTCTTGACCGCAATCGCTGTGGCAATGAAGACCGGCCACAGAAGGATGAGTGCCAGTACGCTGAAGAAGATATCGAAGGCGCGCTTGGCAACCGAATCCCAGTCCCGGATCGGCTTGTCGAGAATGTCGAGCAGAGGCACCGCGCCGACATGCGAATAGGCGCGCGGGCGGAAGCGGAGATTGTTCGAATGGGCAGCGAGACGGATATCGACCGGCAGCACCCAGAGCATCTTCAGAAGCTGCATGATGCGCGCTTCGGCACTGAGCGGCAGGGAGATGATCAGCATGTCGATATGGGCGAGCCGGGCGAATTCAACGAGTTCCGCCACGTTCCCAAGTTTCGGATAACCGGCGACCACATCGGGAGAGCGGGCTGCATTGCGGTCGTCGAAGATCCCGCAGATGCGAATATCGTTTTCGGGCTGCTGCTCCAGCGCCCGGATGAGGTCCTTGGCGGGCTTGCCGCCGCCGACGATGACCGCCCGCCGTTCCATGACGCCGTTGCGTCCCCAGCGTCGAATGCCAAAGCCGATGAGATTGCGCTCGATCAACAGGTAGAGGGTGCCCGCGCCGAACCAGGCGGCAAGCACGATCCGATAATTGCCGTCGAACGATATGAAGAGCAGGTTGAAGAGGGCAACCAGACCGACAGCCGCCATCCAGCTTCCGATGACGCGCGCCATGGATCGCATCGGCGAGCGCAGGATCGATACATGGTAGCAGTCGCTCGCCTGCATGAAGAGCAAGGCGAGAAGGGCACCTGCAAAGCCGCTGATGCCGGTGTCGAGCAAATGGGCATAAGGATCTTCAGCGAGGAAGAAGTTGGTCGCAAGCGCGATCGACAGCAGGCTGAAGAATTCGAGAAACCGCAACTGGCCGATCACGATCGACGGCGAATAGTTTGCCATCGAATACTGGCCTGCGATCTGTCGGGCGAGCGCGCTGATTTCGGCCTTGCGCTCTCCACCGACGCTAGCGGCTGCATCGCCTGTCGTCTGACCGCGACGCAGGGCGTCAAGATCGAATGCCTCGGATTTGTCGATCTTGTTCATCTTTAAATCTCGCACATGTGTGCGCGAAGAGTATGCGCAAGGTCCTAAGAAACGCTTTAGGACCCCCTCATAATATGGGTGGGTATGTCTCGATCCGGGACGCTTTTCGTCAAATCCGCGCGAGTTGCGCCCGATAGACCGCTTCCAGCTCCTCGGCCATGACCTTGGCCGAAAAGCGCGACCGGAAGGTCTCGGGACTTGGCATGGTACGCTTCGCCCAGCCCTTGTCGGTCAGGGCCTTGGCCATGACGGCGGCGAAGAGATCCGCGCGACCGGGTTCGATAAGGGCCTCGCTGTCGGCGCCCAGAATTTCGGGAATACCGCCGACACGGGAGGCGATGACCGTCTTTTCGGCAGCCAGCGCTTCCAGGACGATATAGGGCATGGCTTCGGCACGCGACGGCACGACGACGATGTCGGAGAGTGCGAAGGCCTGGGCGATCGGCATGGCCGGACGGAAACGGATGCGGCGTCCGAGACCCTTCTGTTCCGCCATCCGACGGTAGCGGTCGAGATCCGGGCCGTCGCCGATTACGAGGCCGGTCAGAGGGCGACCGACCAGTCGCTCGGCTTCGGCAAAGGCATTGATGAAGACATCCGGCCCCTTGAGGTCACGCAGCATGCCGATATAGGCAAAATCCGCACCCTCGGCTTCGACCGGGACGCGGCCGAAATCGCGTTCGCTGATGCCGTTATAGACCCGGGTTGCAGCGCAACTCGGTTTGCCAATCTTCGCTTCGTATGTCGCCCGCTCGTAGTCGCAGACGAACGAGATCGATTCCGTCATGCGCTCGAGGATACGTTCGGCTGCAAAGACTGCCTGACCCGAAACCGAGCCGCGCGAGAAATGCAGGCTGCCGCCATGCGGCGAATAGAGGCGGGCGACGCGATACCTTCGAACCCGCAGCAGTGAGCCGATCAACCGTGCAATCACGCCGCCCTTGGCGCCATGACCATGCAGTATGTCCGGCTGCAATTCCTTGATGAGTTTGTAAGCTTCGGCGAGTGCCGCAGCATCCTTGAGGCCGACGGAGCGACCGATTGGAAAACGTGTAACGCCCAGCGACAGGAAGGGCATGATCTGGTCGAAGAGCCGGTCCTCGTGGGCGCCGCCGGTCGAGCTGTCGCAGAGAATGCCGACCTGGTGGCCGGCTGCGCTGTGCAATTCCGCAAGGTCGCGAACATGGCGGAATATCCCGCAGATGGGCGATCGAAAGCAGTGGACGATGCGCAGGGATGGGGCGTCCGCCATCGACTAGAACAGCCGCTCGCGGACGTAGAGCGTGTCCCCGGCCAGGATCGGATCGGTGATCGGCACGCGTCCGGTGATGATCTGGCCATTGATCTTGCGGGTCACATCGACGTCGCGCTGGTTCGCACGGCTGTTGAAGCCGCCCGACACGGCGATGGCGTTGAGGATCGTCATGCCTGGGACATAGGCATACTGGCCGGGCTGTCCGACCTGGCCCATGACGAAGATGGAGCGATAGCGATCGACCTCGATGGAGACATCGGGATCGCGCAGGAAGCCCTGCTTGAGCTTCTGGGCGATGGCACCTTCCAGCTGCGTGAGGGTGGCGCCGCGGGCAGCGACCTGGCCGATCAGCGGGAAGGCGATGTAGCCGGCCTGGTCGACCGTATAGGTGTTGGTCAGGCTCGCCTGTTCGAAGACGTTGATCCGCAGCCGGTCACCGCTGTCGAGCCGGTAGGGCTGGATTGTCGCCTCATGGAAGACCTTCGGGGCAGGGCGGTAGCCCGCGCAGCCGGACAGGCCGAGCGAGAGCATTACGCCCGCGACCATCACCAACGCCTTCTTGCCAACCATCGCCATTCGCCGCTGCGTCCTCAAAATTCTCAAATTCTGGGTCTGTTATCGAATGGTTAGGGTTAATGTCCGGTAAACGAAGGGCTACGCGCAGTCGCACTGACGAGGCCAGACTTGCCGACGGTCGGTTAACCCTTGAGTTACCATGTTCCTTTACTCTCCCGCGAAAGATGTTCCGGGAGTTTGTAATGTCGAGTTTGGACCGCGATCAGCATGACGTGGATATCGATCTGGCTCAGCTCTTTCGCGCCGTTTGGGCGCGGAAGGGAAGGATCCTTGCGGGAACAGCCCTGGTCGGTGTGCTCGCCTTCGTCGGCGCCAGCTCCATCTCGCCCAGCTACAAGGGTGATGCCAAGCTGCTGATCGAGCCGCGCGAGCCAAGTTTCTCCGCATCGGGTGCCAGCTCTGCTACCGTCGAGCCGCTGCCGGATGAATTGAACATTGCAAGCCAGGTTCAGCTCCTGCAGTCGGTCGACCTCATCAAGCAGGTTGCGCGCGAGTTGAAGCTCTCCGAACTGGCCGAGTTCGATCCCGATTCCACACCCTCTGCAATCACGGATTTCCTCGTGCTCTTCGGTCTGCAGAGCAATCCGCTGGATTTGCCGCCGGAAGAGCGGGTGATCAAGGCCTTCAAGGAGAAGGTCAATGTCTACCAGGTCGATAAGTCGCGCGTGATCGGGATCGAGTTCACCTCAAAAGATCCGAAGCTCGCCGCCGCCGTTCCCAACGCCATGATGGATGTCTATCGCTCGTTGCAGAGCGGCGCCAAGCTCGACAGCAATTCCGATGCTGTGCGCTGGCTCGAGACGGAAATCGCCAATCTGCGCGAAAAGGTCCGGGAGGCCGAGCAGAAGGTCGCCGAATATCGCTCGTCCGCCGGCCTGATGTCGCTCGGCTCCGACCAGAGTTCGTTCAGCGGCAAGCAGCTGTCGGATATCTCGACGGAACTGGCGCGGGTTCGCAGCGAACGGGCAAGCGCCGAAGCAACCGCCGATAACCTGCGCGCCAGCATCAAGGCAGGAAAATCCACCGAGACACTCGACGCCATCGCCCGCTCGGAATCGATCCAGCGACTGAAAGCGACGGAATCGCAGATCCGCGCCCAGATATCGGATCTCTCCACCCGACTGCTCGACGGACACCCACAGATGAAGGCGCTGCGTGCGCAGCTCGTCGGGATCCGCGAGCAGGTTCAGGCCGAATCGTTGAAGGTGGCTGCAAGCCTCGAAAACGAGGCGGCCGTGGCCCGCGAACGCGAGACCCAGTTGCTCGCACAGATGAACACCCTGAAGGCCGACTCGGCGCAGGCCGGCGAAGATGAGGTGGGTCTGAAGTCGCTGGAGCGGGAAGCGACGGCACAGCGCCAGCTTCTGGAAACCTATCTCGCCCGTTATCGCGAGGCCTCGTCCCGCCTCGACAAGAATTCGAGCCCGGCAGATGCCCGGGTCATCTCGACGGCGATCGAGCCGCAGGAGCCGACCTTCCCGAAGGTCCTGCCGATCACCATCGTTGCCGCGCTCGCAACCCTGATCCTGTCGGCTGTCGGCATCATGCTTGCAGAACTCTTCAGCGGTCGGGCATTGCGCCAGCCCGCAACCAGCGTTCTGCATGCCACGCGCCGCGATGAGGATGAAGATGAGGAAGTGACCGAAGTCGTGGTCGAGGCGCCGAGCGCCCGCCGCGATGACGCGATACCCGCAAGCCTGCTGAACGTCGCGCCCGATGACGAGCTCGTCGAGGAAATGCAGCAGGTGGTGACGGAAGACATCGATACGGCCGGAACGGCCGAGGAGGCCGACGAGTTCTCGGTCGGGTCCGTTGCCGACTATCTCACCGAACAGCAGGCACGCATTGCCTTTGCGATCTCGCCCTCCGGCGATGACGGCTCGATCGGGACGGTTGCCCTCGCGCGCGAACTTGCCGACCGTGGCCATTGGACGGTGATTGTCGACATGACGGGTTCCGCGTGCCCGACACGCTTCATGGCCACCCGCCGCGATCTGCCTGGCATCACCGATCTTTTGACCGGCGAAGCGGCGTTTGCCGACTGCATCCATCCGGACCGGCAGTCATCCGCCGATATCGTGCCCCAGGGCAATGCCGATATTCGTCAGGCGATGCGTGGTGCAGACCGACTGGCCATGATTGTCGACGCCCTGGCCGATGTTTACGACACGGTGCTGGTGGAATGCGGTCCTGCAAACGCCGAGGGTGTTGCACGTCTTAGCCGCAACGGTCGCCACGAGATCATTCTCTCGGCACCCGATCCGCAGGCCGATGAACTGGCAGCGATCATGGTTGCCTTCGAGGACGTCGGCTACACTGACCTTGTGCTTCTGTCGGTGAAGACGCCGCCGCAGCGTCACGCACGCGACGCTGCCTGAGCCGGCCACAGGCGCTTTACGATACTGGCCGTCCCGTTAGTCGCTCGACTTGTCCGCGGACGAAACTGTTCCGCGGGCGCGCAGTCTCTGGATCAGGGCGTAGAGACGCGGATTGCCCTTGATGAAGGTCTTCAGCTTCGTCCGGTTCCTGTATGCGAGGGTCGCAAGTCGACCGGCGGGATTGAACGGCAAAAGAATGTCGTGATGCACCGTCTCTTCGGTGCACCAGCGCCGCTTGTAGTCCTGGTCGCCGATGCCGAAATCAAACAGTGCCGCACCTGTCAGCAGGCAGCGTTCGATCATCAGCCAGAACAGCAGCTCGCCCGGGCTCGCATCCGGCAAAAGGCCGTCATCAATCGAGCCGAACTGGCAGATGACGTGATCGCCTTTGCGCGACAGGCCGGCTATCGCGGCAATCTTGCCGTCGTATTCGCCCTTGAGCTGGATGGCATGCAGCTCCAGAGGCACGTCTGTGCACCCCTTGTCCCGTTCCAGAAGCATGTGAAAGAAGGCCTGCGTTTCCGCGTCCTGGAAGGCGTCCGGGAGCCCGCTGCTCGCAAAGCGCGCAGCCTTCTGCTCGAAAAAGCATTCGAGCAAGGCCTGCTGATCATGATGGGAAACGGGTCTGATGTGTTCGAAACCGCCGGCGGCTTCGAGCTTTCGGACCTGCGTGCGGTACTTCTTTCGACGGTTCTTGGCGTTCAGCGGCGCAATGGTCTCTTCCATCGTCGCAGCCAGCTTCAGCTGGAACGAGGCATTCTGATTGCGCACCTGCGGCAGCCCCGCCAGCGGATGCCGTTCGCCCCGCCACTCGAGCGGTACGTTGCTGAGGCACAGCAGGTCCGCATAAGGACGCAATGCATCTCCGAGCAGGGATTCGAGCTTCAGATGGATGCCATCTGCGCATGCGCGCCGAAAGGCGGCACTGAATAGGCCACTGTTGAAATTGGTGAAGGAAGACGCGATCAATTTCGCACAGCGCACCATATAGTGCCTCTCGATCTCGAGCGGCAGCAGGAAGGCGAGTTCGCCGTTCAGGCGCCCTTCAACGATCGCAAGAGGATTTCCATGGGTCTTCACCCATGCATGACACCAGTCATAACCCTGATGCAGGGAGTTCCACGGATCGGCTTCGAGTTGACGCCAGGCGCGTTCCGCCGGCTCCATCCGATCGTGCACGGTGAGCGAGATCTGTCCGATCGAGACTGCGGCGGCGACGGGATTGGGGGCGATCGCCCTGCGCTCGCTTGGAACGTCCTCGTCAAATGCCATTGCATCATGGCGCTTCTGGGCCAGCATTTACTCTATCCCATCCGGTTCTGGAGACGGCCGTGAGACTAGGCCGACACTGCGAAGAAACGGTTAGCGGCCCGGTACCAGGGAGGGCGGACTTGGATGAGGGTTAAGGGCGGGTTAATCCGCGTCCTTCTTGATCGGGCCTGCCATCCACTTGATGACAAGCATTGCCGGGACAACCCAGAGCAGGCCGGTCAGCAGGAAGTAGAGAAGATGTGCCCACCAGGGCGCCGTTGCCAGCGTCGCCGATGCGATCGTCGTTGCAAGAAGGGCATAGATCGAAACGATCAGGATAATCAGGATCGTGCCGATAAAGGATCTGAACTTCGGGCGCTTGGTCATGCCACATTCCTACTAGACGTCGCAGCCCTCTGCGACGCGACCGCTTGCCGCAAACCGGCGGGCTTGTTTTGCACGGCTGACTGATGCAAATCAACGGGCGAAAAGAGGATTGACTGATGACAGCTGTGTTGACCGGAACCGAGTTGCAGGTACGCAAGGACATCGCCCGCGTGGATGCCGATCGAAAGGCGATCCGCATCTGGCTGGGCGTGGTCATTTTTGCTCTGTTCTGTCTCGTGCTGGTCGGCGGCGCTACGCGTCTGACCGATTCCGGCCTGTCGATCACCCAATGGAAGCCGATCCATGGCGTCATCCCGCCGCTGACGGTCGCCGAATGGGAAGAAGAGCTCGAACTCTATCGCCAGATCCCTGAATACCAGCAGATCAACAAGGGCATGAGCCTCGACGAGTTCAAGTTCATCTTCTGGTGGGAATGGGCTCACCGCCTGCTCGCCCGCATGATCGGCCTGATCTTCGCGCTCCCGCTGGCCTATTTCTGGATCCGCGGAAAGATCGAGCCCAGCCTGCGCGCGCCGCTCGTCGGTCTGTTGGCACTCGGAGGTCTGCAGGGCTTTATCGGCTGGTGGATGGTGTCTTCCGGTCTCAGCGAACGTGTCGACGTCAGCCAGTATCGTCTGGCCGTTCATCTGATGATGGCCTGCTTCATCTTTGCAAGCTGTGTCTGGATCTTCCGAAGCCTCTACCCGCATACCGAAGATGCTGCGCCGACGGAGCTGAGCCGTCTCTTCGCCGGTGTCCTGCTCGTCCTGACGTTCCTGCAGATCTATCTCGGTGCGCTGGTCGCCGGACTGGATGCCGGCTTCAGCTACAACACCTGGCCGCTGATGGATGGCGCCTGGATCCCGCAGGGCCTATTCGTTCAGGCACCGGCCTGGATCAACCTCTTCGAAAACCCGAAGACGGTCCAGTACATCCACCGCATCGGCGCCTATGTCCTTTGGGGTGCCGTCCTCCTGCACATGGTCCAGAGCCTGCGAGCAGCGCCGCAGACGACCCATGCCCGTCGCAGCGTCGTACTCTTTGTCCTCGTCAGCATTCAGGCGGTGATCGGTATCGTTACGCTGGTCACCCAGGTCCCGCTGCATGCCGGCGTGACGCACCAGGGCATGGCGCTCGTGGTGCTCGCCTTCGCCGTCGCCCATCTGCGCGGTTTCTACGGCGAGCGTCCGAAACCGGTTCTGGTCGAGGTCCGCGACTGAGCTATCCGAAGCGATAGGCGGAATAGGGCTTTCCGAGGAACTCACCCCGGAACACCTGCCGCCCGCCATCGCTGCCGGCAGCACCCGATGCCACGAAGAGCGGCACGAGATGGTCGTGATCGGGAACGTGGCACGCCTGTGCGTCCGGGTTCTGGTCCCAGGTCGAAAGCACCTTTGCCCGCGTGTCGCTGTCCGGGTCGGCCACGGCCTTTGTGAGCCAGTCGTCGAAGCGGATCGCCTGCTGCACATGGTTCGGTTCGGCCTGCCGGAACATCCGCATGTTGTGGTAGCTCATCCCCGAAGCGACGATCAGTACGTCCTCGTCGCGCAGCGGTGCAAGCGCCTTGCCGATCGCCACATGGCTGTCGACATCAAGCGTGTTCTTCAGCGAGATCATGGTGATCGGCACATCCGCATCCGGATAGAGCAACATGAACGGAATGAAGACGCCGTGGTCGAAGCCGCGGTTGTTGTCCTCGGCGCTCTCGATCCCGGCCTCGGCCAGCAGCGCCCGGGCGCGTGCCGCAATGTCCGGTGAGCCAGGGGCAGGGTAGGAGAGTTCGTAGGTGTGCGGCGGGAAATTGTAATAGTCGAAGAGCATGCCGGGCTTTGCAGAAGTGCTGACCGTGGGCACAGGTTCCTTTTCCCAGTGCCCCGTCACCACGAGCACGGCCTTCGGCCGCCGCCCGATTTCGTCATCGAGCCCTTCGAGGAAGGCGCGCAGATCGTCCCAGGGTGCCTTGCCTTCGGCATCGCGGGGGAACTCCATGAACGGCCACGGGCCGCCGCCATGGGGGATGAAGTAGACGGGGAAACGGTTGCTCATGACGTGCCTCACTTTTGAAGCACCCTAGCACCGTCGATCGTTGCCCAAAATCAGGCAGATGATCGACATTTCGTTCGCTAATTGTGAACGGAACGGATGCGAGGTCGGGCTCCGACCTCGCAGCTTGTCACAGGGGCTACTCAGGCGGACAGCATCAGGTCCATGTTCTGCACGGCCGCCCCAGACGCGCCCTTGCCGAGATTGTCGAGCAAGGCCACCAGATTGACATGCGCACTACCGGGCGTGCCGAAGACGAAAAGCTTCATCGTGTCCTGACCGACCAGTTCCTCGGCATCGACGCGCGGCAGCTTGGCGCTATCGGCCAGCGGAACGACACTGACGATGTCCTGTCCCGCATAGTGGGCAACGAGGGCCGCATGAATGCTCTCGACCGTCGTGCCGGCGGCGAGATCGTCGAGGAAGAGCGGGACCTGCACGATCATGCCCTGGGCGAACCGACCGACGGAGGGGGCAAAAAGCGGTGCGCGGTCAAGCAACCCATGGGTTTGCATTTCCGGCACATGCTTGTGCTTCAGCGTCAGGCCATAAAGGAAGTTGTTCGCGGCCAGATGCTCGGGATGATCAGTGTCTTCCATCTGCGCAATCAGCTGCTTGCCGCCGCCGGTATAGCCGGAGACGGCATTGACCGACACCGGATAGCCGTCCGGCAGGATGCCGGCGGCGCGAAGCGGCCGGATGAGGCCGATCGCACCGGTCGGATAGCAGCCTGGATTGGAGACATAGCGCGCCGCCTGGATTTTTGCCTTCTGCGCCTTGTCCATTTCGGCAAAGCCATAGGCCCAGTCCGGATGCACCCGGAATGCCGTGGAGGCATCGAGCAGGCGGACATTGTTGTTCGCGGCCGTCATCTCATAGGCCTGCTTTGACGCATCGTCGGGCAGGCAGAGGATGGCGATGTCGGCACTGTTCAGCATGTCCTCGCGCATCTTCTCGTTCCTGCGCTCCGCTTCCGGGATCGACAGCAGTTCGAGATCACGGCGGTCGGCCAGGCGCGTGCGGATCTGCAGACCCGTTGTGCCGTGTTCGCCGTCGATGAAGATCTTCGCTGCCATTTGTCTAGTCCCGTCAGAGGTTTGGAGGAGAGAGCGGACTCATTTTGTGAGTATGTTGAATCAGTATGTCAGGCGCGTGTCGCAAGCTTCTCGGCGCGCAGGCCCAGCATATACATTGCAACCGTCGCACCGGCAATTGCGGTGATATCGGCATGGTCATAGGCCGGTGCTACTTCGACGACATCAGAGCCGCGGATGTCGAGGGCCCCGAGCTTGCGCAGGACCGAGAGGATCTTGGCAGAGGAAGGCCCGCCTGCGACCGGCGTCCCGGTGCCTGGCGCATAGGCCGGGTCCAGGCAGTCGATGTCGAACGTCAGGTAGGTGGGAGCGCTCCCGACATGCGCAAGGATCACATCGGCAATCGCCTGTGCACCCATGTCTTCGACCTCGTAGCCCGGGATGATCTTGATGCCGAAATCCTCCGGCGCTTCTGTGCGGATGCCGATCTGGATCGACTTCGTCGGATCGATCACGCCTTCACGCACGGCGCGGCAGACGAAGGAGCCATGGTCGATCCGCTGCCCGTCATCGTCCCAGGTATCCTGATGGGCATCGAAATGCACGAGCGCCAGCGGACCGTGCTTCGCCGCATGGGCTTTCAAGAGCGGCCAGGTCACGAAGTGGTCGCCGCCAAGCCCGAGCAGATAGGCGCCCGAAGCGATGATCTCGGCTGCCTTCTCTTCGATCAGGGCAGGGGTCTTCTGGTGATTGCCGTAGTCGAGCAGAACATCACCGTAGTCGATGACAGCCATCTGTTCGAAAAGGTCACGCGCGAAAGGATATTGCGGATCGTTGTCGAAGATCGCCGAGGCGCGCCGGATCGCCTGCGGCCCGAAACGGGCGCCGGGGCGGTTGGAGACGGCGGCGTCGAAGGGAATGCCGAGCACGACCGCGTCGACATCGGTGAGATCCTTGGAGTATTTGCGCCTCATGAAGGACAAGACGCCCGCATAGGTCGGGTCGGTCGCAGCGCCCTTGAGGGCTTTGGCGGTAAACGCGTTGTCGATCGTCTTGCTGGCCATGAGGTCTCTCTCGGTGGAAAATTTGATCAAATTATACGGCTCGTGCCCATGGTCAAGCACGAAGGCTGGGAGGGGCCGCCTGTCCGGTCATCGAAACAAAAAAAAGGCGGAGCCGAAGCCCCGCCTGATTTCCGTTTCCGGTTGCCCAGCGATTAACGCTTGGAGAACTGGAACGAACGACGGGCCTTGGCCTTGCCGTACTTCTTACGCTCGACAACGCGGCTGTCGCGGGTCAGGAAGCCACCCTTCTTCAGG
>JAIXSF010000158.1 GCA_027484835.1 Rhizobiaceae bacterium
ATCCCGACCCGCTACGGGACGGTGCATGTGACCGCAGAAAAGTTCGACGGCTAGTTTCAGCGGGCGAGCCCCGCATCAGGGGATTTCATGAAGACCAAGGCAACGCTCATCGGGTTCACGGCGATCCTGATGTGGTCCTTCCTCGCCCTCATGACGGCAGCCTCGGGCACCATGCCGCCCTTCCAGCTTTCGGCCATCACCTTTGCCATCGGCAGCCTGCCGGGCATCGCACTCTTCATTGCCCGGCCGGAGCGGTTGAAGGAATTGCGCCAGCCGCCGAAGGTCTGGCTCGTCGGTGTCGGCGGTCTCTTCGGCTACCATTTTCTCTATTTCACGGCCCTCAGGAATGCGCCAGCCGTCGAGGCCGGGCTCATCGCCTATCTCTGGCCGCTCCTGATTGTCGTCGGCTCGGCCCTCCTGCCGGGCGAGAGGCTCGGCTGGCACCATATCGTCGGGGCGCTCTGCGGTCTTGCCGGCACCGTGCTGATCGTCGGCAAGAATGGCTTCGCCTTCGATCCAGCCTATAGCCTCGGCTATTTCACGGCTTTCCTGTGCGCCTTCACCTGGGCTGCCTATTCGCTTGTCAGCCGCAAGTTCGAGAAGGTCTCGACCGACGTGGTCACCGGCTTCTGCCTTGCCACCTCGATCCTGTCGCTCTTTTGCCACCTGGCGCTCGAGACCACCGTCTGGCCGGATACGACGGGCCAATGGGCGGCGGTTGTTGGCCTTGGGCTGCTGCCGGTCGGGCTTGCCTTCTATGTCTGGGACTATGGCGTGAAGAACGGCGACATCCAGATTCTCGGCGCATCCAGCTATGCGGCACCGCTTCTCTCGACACTGATCCTGATCATTTTTGGCTTTGGCGAGATTAGCGTCAGAATTGGCCTGTCCTGCCTGCTCATCACCGGTGGCGCCGTGCTTGCCGCTCGCGATATGGTCTTCACGAAAACGGAACGGCCGACCTGACGGGAGATTGAATGGCGACTGCGACCGGCATCCTCTGTCTCTCGGTCGCGCTCGGTACCAGCTATCTCTGGATCCTGCCGCAGGACAAGACCGTGTTCCGCGCCGTCTGGAAGACGCTGCCGGTCCTGCTGCTTGCGCTCTACGCCTTTCTCATCGGTGCCCATCCCCTGCTGGTCGCGGCACTGGCGCTCGGCGCGCTGGGTGACTGGTCACTGGCCTTCGAGGGCGACCGCGCTTTTGTCGGCGGGGTCGCATCCTTCCTGTCTGCGCATGTCGCCTATGTCGCGCTGCTTGCCACCATTACCGATCCCGAGATCGCCTTTGCCGAGCCGTGGCGGGTAGTGGCCGGCCTGCTCGTGGCACTCGTGACGACAGGCGTTCTCATGCGCATCTGGAAGCCAGCCGGGCGGCTGGCGCTCCCGATCGGCATTTATGTGCTCTTGTTCATGGTGCTTGTCTGGCTGACGCTCGGCCTTGCCAATCCGCTGGTATTCGTCGGCGCGAGCCTGTTCATCCTCTCCGACATTGTGCTGACGATCCGGAAATACTGGACGGGCCCCGGCCACAGGATCGATGGCGCCGCTGCCTATTTCGTCTGGGTCACCTATTATGCAGCGCAGGTGATCCTGACGCTGACACTCTCCGAGGCCTGACCTTCAGGCTTGCTGGCCAGGTGCCCAGCCGGGCGGCGCCATCTCGAAGACCGCGAAGTCGAAGCCGGGGGCAACGGTGCAGCCGACCAGGGTGAACTCACCGAGGCTTTCAGCTGCCTGCCATTCGTCTGCATCGATGATCGCCTGAGGGCGCTCGCCTGCGGCCAGGTCGAGGCCCAGGACCACAGTCTCCTGATGCACACCGTCTTTCGACCGATGCAACGCGAGCGGCGCGCCAGCATAATAGTGCCAGGCTTCCGCCGCATCCTTCACCTTGTGCCAGTGCGATCTCTCGCCCTTCTCCAGCAGATAGTAGATTGCCGTCGAATGGCCGCGTGGGCCGCCGTGTTCGTCGCGATATGTCTCCACATACCAGCCACCCTCGGGATGGCGCTGCATGCCGAGGGTTTCGATGATGTCGGCTGCCTGCATCAAAATGTGTCCTTGCGCTTGCGGATCTCGGCGAAGACCTCGTCATTGGTCGCACCTTCCATGCCGAGTGTCCGGCGCACATCCGGGTCGCCGGCGCGCAGGAAGGGATTGGTCTCCTTCTCCAGACCGATCGTCGTCGGAATGGTGAAGTCGCCACGTGCCCGCTGGGCTTCGATCAGTTCCGCCCGGGATCTGAGCCGCATGTTCTCAGGGTCGATGGTCACGGCGAAGCGCGCATTGGAAAGCGTGTATTCGTGGCCGAAATAGACGATCGTTTCGTCGGGCAGGGCGGCCAATTTCTGCAGCGAATGCCACATGTCGAGCGCCGAACGTTCGAACAGGCGCCCACAGCCGAGCGCAAACAGCGTGTCGGCGGCAAAGAGCAGCATGTCGTCGGGAAAGTGGTAGCAGATATGGCCCGCCGTATGCCCCGGCGTTTCGATAACGCGCACCGGCCGTTTGCCAAAGGTGAATTCGTCACCGTCACCGACGGTCCGGTCAATGCCCGGGATCGCGGCTGCCTCGTTGCGCGGACCGATGATCTCGCAGCCGTATTTCTCCTTCAGCGCCAGATTGGCCTCGACGTGGTCGCCATGGTGATGCGTGGTCAGGACATGGGTGATCGTCCATCCGCGCTTCTCCGCCGCCTTGACGATCGGATCGAGTTCCGGCGCATCGATTGTCGCCGTCTCGCCCGTTTCCGGGCAGTGAAGAAGTACGCCGAAGTTGTCACTTCGGCAGATGAAAACTTCAATCTGCAGTGATTTCATTGTCGACCCGCTTTTTTATGTCCCACCTCGTTCCTGCGAATGTACCCTCTCGCGGCTTGAAGTCCAATGATGGGCTGCTAACAATAAGTTCATGCATGTCGATATCGTCGATCTGAGGCAGTTCTATTACACAATGCTTGGCCGCGTGGCGGAGCAGTCCGTTGCGTTGGCCATTTCTTCAGTCTGGGCGCGCCTGCCACAGGAGCGACTGGTCGGGCTCGGTTACTGCATTCCCTATCTCGAACGCTTTCGGGTTGATACCGAGCGCACCATGGCCTTCATGCCGGCGGGGCAGGGGGCGGTGAACTGGCCGGTCGGCGCGCCGTCGGCCACCGCACTGGTGTTCGACGAAGAGCTGCCCCTGCCGGACAGCTCCGTCGACCGGGTGCTGATGGTGCATTCGCTGGAATTTGCCGAGAACCCGCGCGAGACCCTGAAAGAGATCTGGCGGGTGCTGGCGCCCGGCGGGCGCCTCGTCATCGTCGTGCCCAACCGGCGCGGCGTCTGGGCCCGCATGGAGCATACGCCCTTCGGGTCGGGCCGGCCCTATTCGCGCGGGCAGCTCACCTCGCTCTTGCGGGAAACCAATTTCACCCCCGGCGCCTCGGCGGAAGCGCTGTTCTTCCCGCCTTCCAAGATCCGGGCGATCCTCAGGCTCCGGCGCGGTTTCGAGCGTCTGGGGCGCATCCTCTGGCCCGCTTTTTCCGGCGTCATCGTCGTCGAGGCGCAGAAGCGGCTCTATCAGGGCCTGCCGGTCGCGTCCCGTGCCTCCCGCCGCGTCTTTGCGCCGGTGCTTGCCCCCCAGGGTGTGCCGACCACGCGAAACCTGCCGCCCAAGGTCTGAACGGTCGAGCTTGCAATTGCCATCGGGATAGGCTGCGGCGCTCGCCCGCCTCGACAAACCTTGCTTTCCGCAGTAATCCCAAGCGCATGTAAAGGGCGGCCGAGTGTCGCCCGACGCCGGGAATGAGCCTCATGAACGCCACGACAAAGCCGGTACCCCGACCCGGGGTCATGGAGATCGCCGCCTATGTTCCGGGCAAGGAGCATGCGGGTGGCGTCGCGCGCGTTTTCAAGCTCTCGTCCAACGAGACGCCACTTGGTCCGAGCCCCAGCGCCATCGATGCCTTTCAGGCCGCGGCGGGCAAGCTCGAGCTCTATCCCGACGGGCAGGCGCGCGTGCTGCGCGATGCGATCGCCGAGGTGCACGGGCTGAACCCTGCCAATATTCTCTGCGGCAACGGTTCGGGCGAGCTTCTAACGCTGCTGGCCAATATCTATCTCGGCCCGGGCGACGAGGCCGTCATCACCGAGCATGGCTTCCTGCTCTATCGCATCCAGATCCTGGCGGCCGGCGGCACGCCGGTCACGATTCCCGAAACCGATCGGCGGGTCGATGTCGACGCGATCCTCTCCGCGATCACCGAGCGGACTAAGATCGTCTTCCTTACCAATCCCGGCAATCCGACCGGTACCTATGTGCCCTATGCGGAGATCGCGCGCCTGCAGGCGGCCCTGCCACCGCATGTCATCCTCGTGCTCGACGCCGCTTATGCCGAATATGTCCGCCGCAACGACTACGAGGCCGGCATCGCGCTCGTCTCGGCCAACCGCAATGTCGTGATGACCCGCACCTTCGCCAAGGTCTATGGGCTTGCGGCGCTGCGCATCGGCTGGATCTACGGCCCTTCCGAGATCATCGATGCGATGAACCGGGTGCGCGGACCGTTTAACATCAACACGCCGGCGCTTTTCGCCGGAGCCGCCGCGATGCGCGATCAGGCGCATGTCGCAAAAGCCGTCGAGCACAACCAGGTCTGGCTTACGCGCGTTTCCGAGGCCCTCACCGCGCTTGGGCTCGAGGTCACGCCTTCGGTCACCAATTTCATCCTGATCCACTTCCCCGACCGGGACGGAAAACGCGCGTCGGATGCCGACGCGTTCCTGACGCAACGCGGCTTCGTCTTGCGCGCCGTCGCGTCCTATGGTTTTCCCAATGCACTCCGCATGACGATCGGCAGCGAGGACGCCAATACCGGCGTGATCGCCGCCCTCACCGAATTCATGGAACGCACGTGATGTCTGAAATCCTGTTTGACCGCATCGCCCTGATCGGCATCGGCCTCATCGGCTCGTCGATCGCCCGAGACGTCAAGAAGCTCGGCCTGGCGAAGCACGTGGTCATCTCGACCCGCAGCCTCGACACGCTGAAGCGGGCCGAAGAACTGGAGCTCGGCACAGCCTATGTCGCCTCGGCTGCCGAAGCGGTGAAGGATGCCGATCTCGTCATCGTCTCGGTGCCTGTCGGTGCCTCGGAAGCGGTCGCTCAGCAGATCGCCGCGACCCTGAAGCCCGGTGCGATCGTCACCGATGTCGGCTCGACCAAGGCTTCCGTCATCGCGCAAATGGCACCGCACATGCCGGAAGGCGTGCATTTCATTCCAGGCCACCCGCTGGCGGGCACGGAGAAGTCCGGTCCGGATGCCGGTTTCTCGGGTCTCTTCAAGGGCCGCTGGTGCATCTTCACACCGCTCGAAGGCACGGACGCGCATGCTCTAGCCCGGCTGCGCAGCTTCTGGGAGGCGCTCGGTTCGCTATGTGACGAGATGGATCCGCAGCACCACGACAAGGTGCTCGCTATCGTCTCGCATCTGCCGCACATCATCGCCTACAACATCGTTGGCACGGCCGACGACCTGGAAGCGGTGACGGAATCGGAAGTGATCAAGTATTCGGCCTCGGGTTTCCGCGACTTTACCCGCCTCGCCGCCTCCGACCCGACCATGTGGCGGGATGTCTGCCTGCACAACAAGGATGCGATCCTGGAAATGTTGGCGCGCTTTTCGGAAGATCTCGCTTATCTGCAGCGGGCCATCCGCTGGGGCGAGGGCGACAAGCTGTTCGAGCTGTTCTCGCGCACCCGCACCATCCGCCGTTCGATCGTCCAAGCCGGCCAGGATGTCGACGTGCCGGATTTCGGCCGCCACGCCCTCGACAAGTAAACGTGTCCCGCTGCTTCAGAGCGGCGGGATCTGTCCCAGCGGGATGAAGCCGAGCATCGCCACGCCATTTTCAATGGTGATCTCGGCCTCGCTGTTGTCACGGCCGAAGGCGAGTGCTCTCAGGATATTTCCGACATTGTCGATCATATCGGACTGATCCGGATAGGCCGTCTTCATCGCCTCGCGCCAGGCGTTGATCTGTTCGATCTCGACCTTGATCCGGCCAGACAGCATGCCGTCATCGCCGACCTGGAAAGGGCCGCTCAGCGTCATCACCCGGCCTTCGCCGAGATCGACGACCATGCGGCGGATCTCGCCCTTCGTTCCGTAAAGCTTCTGCTCCTGCGCGACCCGCGGATCGAGCAGGCCGCCCTTGTCGGCGAAGGTCGCGTCGAGACTTGCGGAGACCGGCGGCAGGGCGATCTTCGTGCCGCCGAGCGATACCGAGACGTCACGCACCAGCGTCGCATAGTCGAGGTTGCCCTCGTTCTGGCGGACATGCGACTGGGCGCTCGGCGCGGTCACCTGCAGTTGCAGGCTGGAGACCGTCGAGGTCACCGTTGCGTTCAGACCTTCCATCATCAGAGAGCTGCGCGACAGGCCGGAGAGGCCGATGCGGAAGCTCGACTGCATGTTGGTCCAGTCGAGTGCCGTGTTGAATCCGAGTGCCGAGCGGATCTCGGCCGGACCGTCCATCTCCCAGACGATGTGGCCTGGATTGTAGATCTGGGCTGCCGCCCGCACCGGGCCGAAGGAGGCAGCCACCCCCTGGAAATGGTCGTCGAAGGCAAGCCGCGAGCAGTTCAGGCGGAAGCGGAAGGGATAGCCTCCCATGGTCGCATCCTCGCAGGTCGCCGTCACGCCGGCCGGATTTCCGCCGCCGAAGAAGGTCAGAATGCGATTTCGCAGGAATTCTGCAGCAAAATACCAGCCGACACTATAGACAGCGATGACGAGGACGATCAAAACGCCGAGCCGGACAACCTTTCGGCTGATCGTGCTTTCCGGCGCGGTCGACATGGCCATGGGATGCTCCTCGTTGCGATCACTTCTCGTGTCTTTGATTGGCGTGCGATATGGACGAATTTTGGGTCTTTGGCTACGGCTCGCTGATGTGGAACCCCGGGTTTCCCTATGAGGAACGGGTGCTTGCCCGCATCGGTGGCTATCGTCGATCTCTCTGTGTCCGCTCCTATGTGCACCGGGGCACCGAAGAGCAGCCAGGCCTCGTGCTCGGGCTCGACCGCGGCGGGTCCTGCAAAGGCGTCGCCTTCCGCGTCCTTCCTTCCGAATGGCAGTCGACCGTCGACTACCTCCGTGAGCGCGAGCTCGTGACCAGCGTCTATCTCGAACGACAGGTCCGCACCTTGCTGTCAGACGGGCGGACCGTCCGGGCGCTCACCTACGTCATCGACCGCGACCATCCGCAATATGCCGGCGCGGTGACGATCGAGGAGGCCGCGCGCATTGTCGAAAGCGCCGTCGGTCGCTCAGGCCCCAATCCGGTCTACGTCGCCAACACCGTGTCGCACATGCGCGAACTCGGCATTCGCGACCAATGGCTCGAAAGCGTTGCGTCACAGATCGCGGAAGACAGATCCCGAGACTGATCTTTCAGGGGAATGCGCTCAGAGCGCCCCGAGTTCCTTCAGGCGGTTGACGGCGGTCGGTGGGAGCGGCAGATCCGGGTTTTCCTTCGCCGTCTTCACCAGCAATTCGTCGCTTGCAGCCTCGAGGCGCTGCATCAATGTTGCCTGCATCACGTCGGGATCGAGGCCGGGCTCGATCGGCGGCAGGATGCGCACCACGAAATGGCCCGGGAAGCGCAAGAACTTGCGGCGCGGCCAGAAGAGGCCTGGATGCATGGCGACCGGCACCACCGGGACGTTGATGTCGCGGTAAAGGCGGGCGATGCCATACTTGTATTCCGGCGGTGCGCCCGGTGGGCGGCGGGTGCCTTCGGGATAGATGATCAGCTGGCGGCCATTGGCCATTTCCATCTTCGTGCGCTCGATCACCTGCGCCATGACCTTGCCCTTGGCGCCGCGATTGACCGGGATCATGCGCTGTTTGGCAACATACCAGCCGAAGACCGGAATCCACATCAGCTCGCGCTTCAGGATGTAGACCGGGTCGTCCAGCCAGGGCAGCAGGGCATAGGTGTCCCAGAAGGACTGATGCTTGGGCGCCAGGATGTAGCCGCCAGTCTTCGGAATGTTTTCCAGCCCTTCGACCGTAAACGTCGTGCCGACGATCTTTTCCATCAGCCAATGGTTCGAGCGCGCCCAGTCCTTCGGGACGAAGAAGGCCTTCTTGCGCGGCATCAGGAAGTAGATCGGCGACAGCACGATCATCCGGAGGATCAGGTTGCCGTAGAAGGCGATGTTGAAGAGGATAGAGCGCAGGGGGATCATATCGTGGGGCTTTCGAGGACAGGCGAAGACGTCCTTAGAGGAAAAGTCCGCAGAGCAAAAGCGCCGAGCTTGGCCGATCTGTCAGGAGCTGCGGCCAGATTCGGTGATTTCGCCTTCCGGACGCAGACCCTGGTCACGGCTCCAGCCGGTCACGCCCCTGATATAGGCGACGACCGTCTTGCCGTATTCGGCCAGCATCGTGCGCATGGCGTCCGGCTCGCTGTACCAGGCGCGCGTTTTCAAGTCGGCATTGACCACGGGGTAGCCGATGAATTGGGTGTCGGGATCACTGCGGCGCAATTCCATCAGGCTGCGGGCCAGGTGGTAGTTGCTGGTGACCACGAGCACGGTGCGATAACCCTTGTCGCGGATCCACCTTGCCGTCTCGTTGGCGTTCCCGATCGTGTCGATCGCGCCGTAGCCGATGTCGACGCAGCACTCGAAGATGTCCGGCGATGTGCGCGTCGCCTTGCGGATCTGCCCGGCGGTGGTCGTCGGATTGACGCCGGAAATCAACAGCCGCGTTCCGGAACCACGCTTCAGCAGTTCGATCGCCTGTTCGATACGCTGGTATCCGCCGGTCAACACGACGATGGCATCCGCCTTAACCGTTTCGGGCGGACGCATGCTGGTGACCGAATCAGCAAAGATCAGAAAGCCCGCGCCCAGCACCGCCACGCACAGGATCACGAGCATGCCGCCATAGCGCAAAGCCCTGCGGATAAAGCCTTTTCGTGCGAATAGGCCGGCCGGCGAATGGGGCCGGTCGCCGTCACGCAACGGTTGATTAGACGTCATCCGATCCATGCTCATAGCCCGTGAATAGCCGGGATTTCCCACAGCGAACAGGCGGCTTTAAGGCAAGTCAACATCCCAGTTTTCGTCAGTCGTCCAACAGGCCGTCGGTTCGGGCCGGGTCGGAGCGGATCAGGTCGATCTCGTAGATCGTCCGCATGACTGTCAGCCGTGCCGTCAGCGTTGTCAAAAGCGCAATGACGATCATTGTCGCGAAGATGCCGACATAGCCGTCCCAGCCGATCGTGAAGCTGCCGAACAAGGCTGTCGCCTGGTCGCTTTCCGGCGTGGCAAGCGACCGGCTCTGCCAGGAACTTGCGAGAGCAAAGAAGGCTGCAGCGAGGAAACCGCCCACGGCTGCGCCCTTCAGGCTGATCTTCAGAAAATGCTTCTGGAATTCCTGGGCGACAAATGTGCCCTCGGCGCCGACGAAATGCAGCACTTCGATGATGTGGCGGTTGCCGGACAGCGCACCGCGGGTCGCAAAGACGACGGTCAGTACCATGGCGCTGAAGACGAGGATCAGCACGCCCGACCCGATGAGCACCGTGGTGCGCGCCATCTGCACCAGACGGTTCACCCAGGTGCGATGATCGTCCAGAAAGGCCTGCGGCACCTCTTCCTTCAGCAGCGCGCGCATCGCCTCGAAATCGGGCGGATTGGTCTCGTCGATGGTGATCACGATCAGGCGGGGGACGGGCAGGTCCTCGAGGTTCAGCCCCGTCCCGAGCCAGGGTTCGAGCAGGCGAGCCGTCGCGCTGTCGTCCATGATCTGGCCGTCGCGGGTTCCGACGAAGGTGAGTGCCAGATCGCGGGCCTTGACGAGGGCGGCTCCCATGTCGAGCCCGTCCTCGGGCTTGATCTGGATAGTGATCTCGCGGGAGATCTGGCTCTGCCAGCCGGCGGCCGTGGCGCGCACCATGGACACACCACCGAGCGTCAGGCAGGCAAGAAAAGCCATGATGGCGATCACCACCATCAGCGCATTGCCCTGGATGTTCGACGGCGGCAGGATCGGGCCGGTCGGCCTGACCGTCATTTCGACACGGCGCTTCTTCTGGCCAGGGTTCTGATTTGTGTTCTGCGGGATCTCATTCATAGATGTCGAGCCGCCCGTCGGTGAGGATCATCCGGCGCGCATCCACCTGGTCCATCAGCGCCAGATCATGGGTCGCGATGACCACGGCCGTGCCGAGACGGTTCAATTCCAGGAAGAGGCTCAGCAGTCTGCGCGCCATCGGCGGGTCGACATTGCCCGTCGGCTCGTCGGCAAGCAGGATCTCCGGCCGGTCGATGAGGGCGCGGGCAATGGCCACGCGCTGCTTCTCCCCGCCCGAGAGCACCGGGGGCAGGACGTTGATGCGTTCGCCGAGGCCCACCCATTTCAAGAGTTCGATGACGTCCTGCCGATAGGTCTGCTCGGCCTTGCCGCGCACCCTGAGCGGCAGTGCCACGTTCTCGTAGGTCGTCAGATGGTCGAGCAGGCGAAAATCCTGGAAGACGATTCCGACGCGTCGGCGCAGCATAGGCAGCTCGCTGCGAGGGATGCTGGTGATGTCGCGACCGAAGCTGCGGATCAGTCCGCGCGTCGGCTGCAGCGACATGAACAGCAGACGCAGCAGGGTCGTCTTGCCCGCACCCGACGGGCCGGTCAGGAACTGGAAGGATCCCTTCGGCAGGTCGAAGGTCAGGTCGCGGAGGATCTCCGGTCCCATCCCATAGCGCAGGCCGACATTTTCGAAATGGATCAAAGGGGGCCCAGTCTGACGTGTCCGAGGTCTGGGGCTCGTAAACGAAGATCGTCAACGGCCGGTAAACATGCTCCCGGATCCCAGGCTTCTCCGCCCGTCTTTCCGAAGCATTAACCATTTGAATTTACGTCTGGAGAGGATTCGTTTCAACCGCCGACTTTCGGGGTATCCGATTTGGCTGTGCGAAAGGTCCGCACGCATGAGCGCTTTCCGTCATCAGAAGCAGGCCGCAGCCACGGACCTCGACCTCCTGCCGCCGGATCGTGCCCGCCGCCGGATCGAGCCACAGCAGCGTATGGGCCGCCCCGACGTTGTTGACGCGCAGTTCGTCACGGTGCGCGAGACGCCCAAGCCGCCGCCGCGTCCGGCCGTAGCGCCCACATTTGCGTCCGCACCCTCTGATGTCAGCGCTTTGCTGCGCACAGTTATCGAACGCGTGGAAACACGCCTCCAGCGGCTTTCGGATGTCGCCTTCTCGCTTCTTGTCGCGATCGCCTTCGTATCGATGTTCTCGCTGGCCGGCCAGCTTGTCTTCGGCAGAGGTGAACATCCGGAAATCGCCGCCAAGCCGCTCGACTTCACCCATGTGAACCTGACACCACAGGACCGCAACGGCATGCGCGTCCTGCTGCTCAACGCGATCGTCGAAAATCGCACCGGCCGCGAAGTGACGCTTCCCAAGCTCCGCGCCGATCTCCTCATCGACGGTCAGGTCATCGCCAGCACCTATATCGAGCCGCCGGTGGACAGTCTTGATGGTGGCGAGAGCCGCGGGATTGTCACCCGGCTCCAGCATCCTGGTGGAAAAATGCCGGAAGTCCGGCTTTCCTTCGAAGAGGCGGGTGCCTAAGGCGCCGCCAGTGTGCTAAGGCCCGTGCCTTTCCGGCAGATCGCCGGCTCAAGGACCTCAGGTCGACACGCTAGGAGTTTCCCATGCCCGTTGTTCGCGGAAAGAACATCGAACCGCTCTTTACCGCCGAGCAGATCCGGCAGCGTAATCTCGAACTCGCCCAGGATATCATCAAGGGTCCCTGTGATGATCTTCTGGTCATCTCGGTGCTCAAGGGCTCCTTCATCTTCGCCGCTGACCTCATTCGTGCGTTGCATGATGTGGGTCTCGCCCCCGAGGTCGAGTTCATCACCCTGTCCAGCTATGGCACAGGCACGGTGTCCCAGGGCGTGAAGATCATCAAGGACATCGATAGTGACGTGAAGGGGCGCAATATCCTCCTGATCGACGATATTCTCGAGTCCGGCCGCACCCTGCTTTTCGCCAAGGAACTGATGTTCGAGCGTGGCGCTGCGAACGTCACGATCGCCGTCCTTCTCGACAAGAAAGTGAAGCGAAAAGAAGTGTTTGAGGCGGACTATGTTGGCTTCGAATGCCCCGACTATTTCGTTGTCGGTTACGGCATGGACGTGGCCTATGCGTTCCGCGAATTGCCCTTCGTCGGCGTGGTCACCGGCGACGCTTGAGCTGTTCCAGAAGGGAACATCTGACCATTCGACGGCAGTGAGCTGTTAACCATCGCGCGGGACGAGGCGTCCCGCGTTTACCACTCGACAAGGAAAGTCTGGTGATTTGCCTCTCGCAAGGCTCAAAGGACGCGGGAGAAGACTTCAACCATGGCGAGAATCCTCATCACCGAAGACGAAGACTCCCTCCGCTCTTTCGTCGCGCGTGCGCTCCGCCTCGACGGCCATGAGACACATGAGGCCGCCGATGGTGCCGAAGGTCTCGAAAAGCTCTCCGAAAGCGCCTTCGACCTCTTGCTCTCCGATATCCGCATGCCCGTCATGGACGGCATCGAGCTTGCGCATCGCGCCCATTCCGAATTTCCCGGCATGAAGATCCTGCTGATGACCGGCTATGCCGAACAGCGCGAGCGCGCCGACGACCTCTCGGCGAAGATCGTCGATGTCGTCTCCAAGCCTTTCGCGCTGCCCGATATCCGCAAGGCCGTGGCTTTGGCGCTGGCCGGCTGAGGTTTCAAACACATCGCAGAACAAACAAACGCCCGCTGACGCGGGCGTTTTTCGTTTTGCAAATCCGCTGCAGCCTCACTGGATATCCAGCAAGCGCTCCAGATATTGCCGCTCGATCTCGGGGCTGGAATTCTCGCCGAGCTTTTCGCGGATTGCTTCCAGGATCTCGCGAGCACGCTGCACGTCGATCTCGTCGGGCACCTTGACCTGCTCGCCGAAGTCCGGGCCGCTGGTGGCACGCGGACGTCCAAGCGGGTCTCGGCCGTCCTGGTTGCCCTGACCCTGGCCCATCTGCGGCCCTTGGCCGCCCTGGCCCTGCTGCGCCTGCATCATCTGGTTCATCATGTCGCGGGCACCCTGGCGGAGCGCTTCCATGGCGCGACCCTGGCCTTCCACGGCCGGACCGCCCTGACCCTGTCCGAGCGCTTCACCGGCACCCTGCATTTCCTGCTGGGCTTCGCCGAAGCCGGGACCCGGTTCCATGCCGAGCCCTTTGAGGCCCTCCTGCAGTTCGCCGAGCTGCTGGCCGAGCTGTTCCTGCTGCTCGCGCAGCTGACGCAGTGCCTCGCGCAGCTGTTCGGCGGTCATGCCATCAAGGTTCTGCTGACCTTGCTGACCCTGTTGGCCCTGTTGACCTTGCTGGCCCTGTTGCTGCTGGCCCTCGGCACCTTCCTCACCCTGTTGCGGATCGCCGCGCTGCATGCGGTCGCGCAATGCCTGGTCGAGGCGGAACGTCTCGTCCATCAGCCGCTGCTGCTGCTGCATGATCTCGCCGAGCTTGTCGATCTGGCGACGGGCCTCGCTGTTCTGCTGCTGCTGCTGGCCCTGCTGCGGGCGACCGGCCTGCAAGTTGTTCATCATGCGCTGCAGCTCCGACAATAGCTGCTGCGCCTGATCGCGGTTGCCGGAGCGCGCCAGGTTTTCCAGCTGGTCGAGCATGTTGTCGAGATCCTGCTGACGCAGCATGTTCTCGGCATTCTGTTGCGGCTCGCCCTGCTGGTTCGGCATACGCTCAGCCAGCGCCTGGAGGAATTCCTGCATTGCCGAGCGCAGTTCCGCCATCAGCCGCTGGATTTCCTCATCGGTCGCACCGTTTTCGAGCGCCTCGGAGAGTGCCTGCTGGGCGTCGCGCAGACGCCGTTCGGCCAGCGACAGGTCGCCATCCTCGATACCGAGCGCGATCTCCCAGAGATAATCGGCCGTCTCCTTCAGCTGCTCCTCGCCTTCCGCCATGCCCATGCGGGCACGGGCGCTTTCGATGGCGATGAAGTTGCCGAGATCCGGGATCGTTTCGTCCGGCCGGATGACCAGTGCTTCGTTGAGTTCGATCGCCTTCGGCATCTGCTTCGTGTCGAGCGCAAAGACCTTGCGCTGTTCGGCAACGGCCGCCGCCAGCGGTTCGTTGAAGTTGCGGCCCGGCAGCTCCATCTCGACCGGCTCGCTCCGGCCCGTCTGGCCAGCGCCGTCGGTCGCGACCAGGGTGATCTTCACCATCTGGCCGGCAAGCGGATGTTCGGTGATGTTGCGGCTCGCCACACCCTTCGTGTCGCGTGCATTGTGGCGGGGCAGATCGAGCTTGTAGTCGGGAAGCGGATAAAGCGGGGTAGCGCCCGGTTGCTCCTCGAGCGGCACGATCTCGGCATGCGCCTTCTGCAGGCCGTAATCGTCTTTGGCGGTGAAAGCGATTTCAAGTGCGCCGTTGATCGCGCGGCGCGGCGTTCCGTCAAAGGCGATCTCGGGGGCTCTATCCGGCGTAACGCCAATTGTCCAGGTGCGGTCGGCGACCCGCAGTTCGCCTGCTTCGTTGAGTTCCAGCTCATGGGTGCGGGCAATCATCTGGGCCGTGGCCGGTGCCGGGGCAGCAACCGGTGCCGGCTTCGCCTCGGCGGTCTCGGCGCCAGTCGCCGGCTTGCGTGCCGGATCTTCCTTCTCGGCGACGTCGAGAACGGCGCCGTCCGACTGCTGGACGAAAAGAACCTTCTCGTCCGACACGCCGCCGCTGATGCGCACGGTGATCTTGGATTTCTGTGGCACGGTCACACCGGCCGAGTCCTGCGTGCCAAGCCCTGAGAGGAAGACCGGCGGCTGGCCGGTATAGCCCGGGGGCGTGATCCAGGCGTCGATGCGGATGGCGGGCGCCTCACTCTCCGGCACGTGCTGGCGGAAGGCGTCGGCAAGCTGCCCCGCGCCGTTCGAGCCGGAATAGGCAAGGGCGGTGACGAAGAGCAGCGCCGGTACCGCGCGCAGCGCATAGCGGTCGTAGCGGGCGATGTCGGGTTGCGGCAGGCCGGCGTCGAGCGCCGCGATGCGCTCTGCCATGCGCCGCTGGTGCTCCTGCCAAAGCGCGCGGGCAAAGGGCGTCTCAGCCGCAATCTGGTCGTCCTGCACCGCCACCGGCTGATGGGCGAGACCGTTGCGCTCCTCGAGCAGCCGATCGGCCTCCGAAATGCTCGGCAGCCGAACTTTTAGGAATGGCAGGAAGGAGGCGACGAAGGCGAAGATGAGAATGAAGACGATCGCCAGACGCAAGACGTCCGGAACTTCCCGGTAGACGCCGAACCAGGCAAGCGAGACGAAGAGCGCGGCAATGCCGGCGACCGGCAGGAAGAGCGGCAGCAACCGCTCGGCAAATAGCACGGAGCGCGCAAGCACACGTTTGACACCGACGCGTCGCGCCAGCGCTGGGTCGTCCTTGAAGGCGCCTTTCCTTTGGCCGGCCGGGCGGGAAGAGCTCATCCGTCTGGTCTCCGAGAGCGCCGCGCGACAGACACGGCTGATAGTTCTCGAAGATAGCAGTCTTTGTGGCGAAGACGAGGGCGGCAAGGAGAAGGCGGGGGTTTTTCCCGCCTCATCGCCGAATTGTGAACGGCTCAGGCCAGCCAGTCGGGGACAGAATCGAGCGCGATCAGGTCTTCATAGGTCGGACGGGGGCGAATCACGTGGAAGTCGTTGCCGTTGACCAGCACCTCCGGCACCAGCCGGCGGGTGTTGTAGGTCCCGGCCTGGACCGCGCCATAGGCACCCGCCGAACCAACGGCGATCAGGTCGCCGGGCTTCGGCATGGCCATCTCGCGGTCGAGCGCCAGATAGTCGCCGGTTTCGCAGACGGGGCCGACGACATCCGCCTTGATGCGCGGCGCGCTGGCTGCCGAAATCACCACGGGCTTGATCTCGTGATAAGCCTCGTAGAGCGTCGGGCGGATCAGGTCGTTCATCGCGCCGTCGACGATGATGAAGGTCTTGTCGCCGCCATCCTTCACATAGATGACCTCGGTCACCAGGATACCGGCATTGCCGACGATCAGGCGGCCGGGCTCGGTGACGATGCGGCAGTTCAGGCTCGACAGTTGGTCCTTGACGATCTTCGCATAGGCATCCGGTTCGGGCGGCGGATTGTTGTCGTCCTTGTAGGGAATGCCGAGACCTCCGCCCACATCGACATGTTCGATCTCATGACCATCGCCGCGCAGCGTCTCGACGAGTTCGCGCAGCAAACGGAAGGCGTCTTCGAAGGGCTGCAGATCTGTAATCTGGCTGCCGATATGCATGTCGATGCCGGAAACCTTGATGCCCTCCAGCGTCGCTGCACGGGCATAGACGGCACGCGCGCGCTCGTAGGAGATGCCGAACTTGTTTTCCTTCTTGCCGGTCGAGATCTTGGCATGGGTCTTGGCATCGACATCGGGGTTGATGCGGAAGGAGACATGCGCTTGTCTGCCGGCCTTGATGGCGCGCTGGTTCAGGACTTCCAGTTCCGGCTCGCTCTCGACGTTGAAGCAGTAGATGCCTGCTTCGAGGGCCAGATCCATCTCGCTCGGGGTCTTGCCGACGCCGGAGAACATGATGCGGCTTGCCGGAATGCCGGCTGCCAGCGCCCGGCGGAGTTCGCCTTCGGAGACCACGTCGACCCCGGCGCCCAGGCGACCCAGCGTCTTCAGGACGGCCTGGTTGGAATTCGCCTTCATCGCATAGCAGACGAGGGCGTCTACACCGTCGAAGGCCTTGGAAAAGACCTTGTAGTGGCGCTCCAGCGTCGCGGTCGAATAGCAGTAGAAGGGTGTGCCGACGCTGCGCGCAATCTCAGGAATTGCCACGCCCTCGGCGTAGAGAACGCCGTCGCGATACTCGAAGTGGTTCACGGGTTAAGCCCTGTCAAAGAAGCGGATCGAGGAGGAAGGGGGTG
>JAIXSF010000176.1 GCA_027484835.1 Rhizobiaceae bacterium
CGACGTCATCAACGACCAGCGGAAGGTCATCTTCGAGCAGCGCATCGAGCTGATGGACGCGACCGACGTGTCCGCAACCGTCACCGACATGCGCCACGAAGTCATCGAGACCATGGTCGGCATCCATGTGCCCCCGAATGCCTATGCAGAGCAGTGGGATGTCGCCGGCCTGAAGCAGAAGGTCGCGGCAACGCTGAACCTCGATTTGCCGGTTGAGGCCTGGGCAGCCGAGGAAGGCATTGCCGAGGACGACATCTACAACCGCATCATGGAAGCCGCCGACAAGGCCTATGCCGACAAGGCGGAGCGCTTCGGCCCCGAGCTCATGGCCTATGTCGAGCGCTCGGTCGTTCTGCAGACTATCGACAACCTCTGGCGCGAGCACATCGTCAACCTCGACCACCTGCGCTCGGTCGTCGGTTTCCGCGGCTACGCCCAGCGTGACCCGCTGCAGGAATACAAGGCGGAAGCCTTCGAACTCTTTCAGGCGCTGCTGGCCAACCTGCGCGACGGCGTGACCATGCAGATGTCGCGTGTCGAACTGGTCCGTGAAGCCCCTGCCGCCCCGACCCCGCCGCCGATGGTTGGCCATCACCTTGATGCAACCACCGGCGAGGACGATTTCGCCGAGGGTGCCCAGGTACCGCCGCAGGATCGCGACCCGCAGGATCCGAAGTCCTGGGGCATGGTCGGCCGCAACGAGCCCTGCCCTTGCGGCTCCGGCAAGAAGTACAAGCACTGCCACGGCGCGCTGGAAGCGTGACCGACAAGGCTTGAGGCTTTCTCAACCTTTCGCAGCTAACCTTCGACCCATCGAGGGGGAACCGAGCCAACCGGCCCGGTTCCCCTTTTCCGTTGGAGGGCATGATGTCGGCTGTGACAGCGCGGGAACATCATTGGGATTCGCTGCGCGCGTTCCTGATGCTTCTCGGCATCCCCTACCACGCCGCCATGGTCTACCATTCCCGCATCCTTTGGGACGTCCAGTCGCCCGACAAGAGCGAGTTTCTCACCTTTGTGAGCGGCGTGCTGGTCAGCTTCCGGATGCCCGCCTTTTTCATCGTCGCCGGATATTTCGCAGCGATGATGCTGGAGAAGCGCACAGCAGCCGAATGGCTCCAAGGCCGACTGATCCGCCTTGGCATACCCTTCCTGACGGGTCTGGTGCTGCTCGCACCCCTCCAGGTCGCCCTCATCGACCTGAACAGCGCCATGACCGGCGCGATGCCCATGGGCGCCGCCCTTCACGTCGCTGCCCGTGACGTGGCCCATCCCGGCTTCAGCTGGATCATGCACCTGTGGTTCCTGCCGGCCCTTCTCATCTATAGCCTGCTTCTGGTCATCGGGCGCTCCTGGTTGCATGGCCCGACACGCGCGCGCCTGGCAGAAGCTGCCCGCAGCGCCTGCCTCAGGGCGCCTTTGGCCGGTCTTCTGGTCCTTGCCATGTTCATTGCAGCCTGGGACGTCTCCGTCTCTCTGTCGAAGGACAGGATGCTCGCGACGGATGGAATCTTCGCCTATCTGCTCGCCCACGGCCTCGATCCCTATCTCCGGTACCTTCCCCTCTTCTTCATAGGCGTGCTCATCCGAAACGATCCGGATATGCGCAGGGCGTTGGTCTGGCGCAAAGGATGGCAGATACCGGCGCTCGCACTCCTTGCTGCAGCGCTGGCATCGCCGCTTCGCGGACAAGTGGGAGAGACCCTGACGATCACCTATGAGGCAATCGATGGCATAGCCGCCGTCCTGATGAGCTTCACGGTGATTGGCATCGCCGAACGCTTCTGGAACCGCCCTGATGCCCGGATCGACCGGATCGTCGACGCCTCCTTCACCATCTATCTTCTCCATCATCCGATCATCATCGGGCTTGCGACCCTCTTCCTTCTCGCCGACTGGCCACCGCTTTTGGAATTCGCGCTGACCTGCGTCATCGCGTTTACCGTGTCTTATGCGGCGCACCGCCTGCTGCGCCGTTCGGCCGTGGCACTGTTCCTCTTCAACGGTGTTCCGATCAGCCGCAAACCGGGCGGCGATGCACGTCCGCAAACCGGGATCACCACACTTCGTTAACCGTGATCTGTCATCACTGGAGGTCAAATTTGACCCAGCGAGAAGTATTGCGTCCCGTCCTGATGACTGTTCTGGAAGCAGCGGAAAAATGGTTGCCCGCGGGCCCGCGTCTGGTCCGTGCGCTCCGCGCCCAAGACGACACGGCCCGCGCTCAGCGCATGGCCGTGACCGCCTTTGCCGTCCGTGTCGTCAGCGCTGGCATCGCCTTCGTCTCGCAGATCATCCAGGCGCGCCTGATGGGCGAATTCGAATACGGCATCTTCGTCTTCGTCTGGGTTCTCGTAGTGCTCGCCGGCAATTTCTCCTGCCTCGGCTTCCACACCGCCGTCATCCGCTTCCTGCCGCAATATGACCTCGACCGTGCCGAAGCCGAGATCCGCGGCCTGACCTCCACGGCCCGCCTCTTCGCCATGGTGAGCGCCAGCATCCTCGCCCTGACCGGCATCGCAGCCCTGCGTCTCTTCGGCGACCACATCGAGCATTATTATCTGGTGCCCCTCTTCCTGGCCGTCTTCGCCCTGCCGATGATTGCCCTCGGAGACGTGCTCGATGGAACCGCGAGAGCTAATCGCTGGGCGCTGCTTGGCTTGAGCCCCACCTATATCGTCCGCCCCAGCCTGATCCTGCTCTTCATGCTCGGCGCCGTCGCCTGGGGTGCGCCTGCAACCGCCATCACCGCCATGCAGGCAGCACTCGCTGCCACCTATCTCACGACGCTCGGACAATTCCTGCTCGTCAACCGCGGCCTCACCCGCCGCTACGACAAGGGTGAACGCAAGATCGACTTCAACGCCTGGATCAAGGTCGCCCTGCCGATCTTCTTCATCGAGGGCTTCGGCTTCCTGCTCACCAATTCCGACGTCATCGTCGTCGGCATTTACCTGCCACCGGACCAGGTCGGCGTCTATTTCGCCGCAGCAAAGACCATGGCGCTGGTCCAGTTCGTGTTTTTCGCGGTCAAGGCCGCCGCCACACCGCGCTTCTCGAGCCTGTTTGCCGAAGACGACCGCCTGGGGCTCGCCGGTTTTGCCGGCACGGCCGCCCGCTGGAGCTTCTGGCCGTCGCTGGCCGTCGGCGCCGTGGTGCTGATGCTCGGCGAGGTGCTGCTCGGCCTCTTCGGCTCCGCCTTCACGGCGGGTTACGTCCTGATGGTCATCCTCTTTGCCGGCAACATGGCCAAGGCCGTGGTCGGCCCGGCTGAAATGCTGCTCACCATGGCCGGCCGCCAGAAGCTCTGCGTCGGCGTCTACGTCGTAGCCCTTGGCTGCAATATCGGCCTCAACATGACCCTCATTCCGATTTGGGGACTTGCGGGTGCGGCCACGGCGACGGCAGCCGCCATGGCCGTCGAAGCGCTTCTCCTGCACATTGCGGTCCGCCGCGCGCTCGGCATCGTCGTCTTCGCCTTTGCCGATCCCCATGCATTGATGCCCCGGCCGGAGGCCGTCCGCCCATGACCGAACGCATCTACAACGAAAGCATGAATAGCGATGCCAACCGTCTGGTCGGCAGCCTCGCCGGGGGAACGCCCGGACCTGTGCCCGAAACCGAAATCGCCGTCGGTCGGCAAGGTCGTCGCCTCAGCATCTACCCCGCCCAGATGGGCTACGACCTGCAGGACGAACTCGAATATCTGACCTACCGCGTGATGGAGGCAAACGTCTTCTTCGCGCCGCGCTTCCTGGCACCGGCCATGCCGCGGCTCGAAGAGCGCCAGATCCGCTTTGCCGTGATCCGGGACCGCGACGAGCGCCGCTCGCGCCTGCGTCTTCTGTTCCCCTTCTCGGTCGAAAAGCCCGGCTTCTCTGTCGGTCCCTCGATCATCCGCACCTGGGCCAATCCGTTCGGCCCACTCGGCACGCCGCTGGTGGATGCCGAGGAAGCCGCCGAAACAATCGACAACCTGCTCGAGGCCCTCGCCCGTCCGGACGCCCGCATGCCCGGTCTCCTGGTCATTCCGGACTTGCGGCTGGAGGGCCGGTTTGCCCAGCTCGCCCGCGCCGTGGCACTGGCTCGCGACCTGCCGCTGACGGTGACCAACGAATATCAACGGCCGATGCTGCAAAGCTACGAGGATGGTCCCAACTATCTGAGGGCGGCGCTCAACAAGAACCATCTGCGCGAGATAAGGCGCCAGTTCCGCATGCTCTCTGAAAAGGGCTCGGTGACCTACAACGTCGCCCGCCAGCCGGAAGAAATCCGTGTGCGTATGGAAGAATTCCTGGCGCTGGAGGCAAGTGGCTGGAAAGGACGCAAGCGCTCGGCCATGGTCAACGACCGTCTGCGCGCCGCCTTTGCCCGCGAGGCCGTCACCAATCTGGCCGAAGCGGATGCCGTACGTATCCACACGCTCGACCTCGACGGTCAGGCCATCGCGTCCATGGTGGTCTTCATCATGGCCGGTGAGGCCTATACCTGGAAGACCGCCTATGACGAGCGTTACGCCCGCTACTCGCCTGGCAAGCTTTTGATGGCGGATCTCACCGAATGGCATCTCGACGACGCCAACATCGAACGCACGGACAGCTGCGCGGTACCGGACCATCCGATCATGAGCCGCTTCTGGCGGGAACGCGAGGCCATGGGAACACTGGTCATCGGCCTGAAACCCAATGCCGACCGCGACGTCCGCCAGGTCGGTGCCCAGCTGCACATGTACCGCAACACCCGCAACATCGCCCGCATCCTGCGCGACAAGGTGCTGAACCGACGCTTCGGCAGCTGACCGGCAAGTTCGGTGGTCCCGCCCTGAGGCACGGATAAGATCAGCTCGCCTTCGCGATCTCCTGATCCCGCAGCAGCCTCCGGATCACCTTGCCGCTCGTTGTCAGCGGCAGTTCGGCCACGAATTCGATCTCGCGCGGATATTCGTGCATGGAGAGCCGGTTCTTCACCCAGTCCCGGATTTCAGCGGCCAGCCCCGCATGGCCGGCAAAACCGTCCTGCAGCACGACGAAGGCCTTGACGATTTCGGTCCTGAGCGGATCCGGCTTGCCGATGACGGCCGCAAGCCGCACAGCCGGGTGCCCGATCAGGCAATCCTCGATTTCCGCCGGCCCGATCCGGTAGCCGGACGAGGTGATCACGTCGTCGTCGCGGCCGAAGAACTGCACATAGCCCTCCTCGTCCTGCCGTCCGAGATCGCCCGTCTTCAACCAGTCGCCGACGAACTTGTCCTCTGTCGCCCTGTCATTGTTCCAGTAACCGAGGAACATCACCGGATCCGGTCGCTTGATCGCCACCTGACCCGTTTCACCGACCGGCACCTCACGCCCCTCGGCATCGATGATCGCGACCTCGTGGCCCGGCACCGGCTTGCCGATGAAGCCGCCCTTGCTCACGCCCAGATGGGCGGCCGACGACAGCACAAAATTGCATTCTGTCTGCCCATAGAATTCGTTCGGCACGATGCCGAGCGCCGATTTCACCCATTCATAGGTTTCACGCCCGAGCGATTCTCCGGCTGATCCAATGCTGCGCAGCTCCAGATCATAGGTCTGGCGGGGGTTCTCCACTGCCTTCAGGAGCCGGAGCGCTGTCGGCGGAATGAAGGCGTTGCGCACCTTCATCTCGGTCATGATCCGGAAGGCCATGTGCGGATCGAATTTCTGCGCCGGCGAGGACACGACCGGCACGCCGAGCATCAGGGCTGGCAGGAGCGCGTTCAAGAGACCGCCCGCCCAGGCCCAGTCCGATGGCGTCCAGATTCTGTCATCCGGCTTCGGCAGATAGTCGTGCGCCAGCTGGAAACCCGGAATATGGCCTGCCAACACCCGGTGGCCATGCAGCGCCCCCTTGGGTGGCCCGGTGGTCCCCGAGGTGTAGATCATCAGCGCAGGCGTATCAGGGCCACTCTCCGCGATCTCGAACACCGACGGGCGTCCCTCGATCAGTGCCTGGAAACCTGTGACATCGGGCCCGGCACCATCGATGGAAATGACCTTTTGCAGGGCAGGCAATCGCGCCTTGATCGCCTTCAGCCGCTGCAGGCCGAACGCATTGGTCACGATGACCTTGGCCCCGGCATCCCGGAGCCGATACTCCAGCGCCTCTTCCCCGAAGAGCAGGGCCAAGGGAAGCGCGATCGCCCCCATCTTGTAGATTGCGACGTGCGAAACCACGGTTTCGAAGCATTGCGGCAGGAGCAGAGCCACCCGGTCGCCGACTGCGACACCGACGTCCCGCAAGCCATGCGCGAGCGAAGAGGATTGCGCCGAAAGCTCCCCATAGGTCATGTCGAGGTGTTGGCCGTCGGGCGAAAAATGCTGAAGGCAAACCCGCTCGGGTGCCTTCAAGGCCCAGTTGTCAGCAACCGCACGACCGATATTGAAGTCGGCGGGGATGTTCCAACGGAAGTCGCGGCGAAGGGCCTCGAATGTGTCGCGCGGCTCAAGCAGCATGGCTGAGTTTCCGGATCGTCATGCTGTCTCTGCTAACATTCATCTCGCAGATGCACAATAACAGGCTGGAAACAGCGTAAATCACGCGCAAACCCGCCGCTATCCTGGAACAGGCCATCGAACAACGCACACGCCGTACTGTGGAAGTGTCTCGACCCCGCGAACACAAAGGCCCGGAGCCGATCGGAAGTCAGCTCTTGCTCTGGGCCGCTTCTGCGCGCATCAGCGCGACAAGCGCCTTCAGCTCGCCGCCGCGTACCATCTGGGCTGGCGTGCGGCCTCCAAAGACTTCGAGATGCTGGCTGCGATACCACTTCTCGGCGTTTTCCTTCGAGCCGAGGCGCTTGATGGCCAGTGCCAGAACCAGCGCCTTGGCATCCGCCTGGGAAACCGAACCCGCCTCGATCGCGGCATCGACGCGCGCAATCTGGGACTGGACGGACTGCTGCTTCAGCTTCTGCCGCATCGCCGCGACCTGCGGAGCGACGGGCGCGACCACATTGACCGTCGCCTTACCATCGACGGAAGCAACCGGGCTTGCAGCGGCAGCGGCCTTCGCCTTACCCTTGCCCTTGGTCGAGACAGGCTGGGCCGTCACCTTCGGCAACAGCGCCGCATCGACGACAACCTGCTTGACGGGCTGGGCGATACGGATCTTCTTGGCCGGGCTTGTCATGGGTCTAGCTTTCCGAGAGTGTGAACTCGCCCTGGCAAACTGCCGGGCCGCCCCGCATGTCTGCCCATGCGGATCGATCCTTCCCTAGCATTCCACGACCACGGCTTCAACACGCTAGGCCCGCCGGCTGGCCTGTCGGGACATCCGTCCCGAGCTCTCGCAAATCCGAACAGAAACGACACCCCGAACCCCTTGCAAGCCCGCCGCGCCCCATGGTAAGCCGCGCTTGTCCAGACCGTGCCCCATTGGCGGAACTGGTAGACGCGCTCGACTCAAAATCGAGTTCCGAAAGGAGTGCTGGTTCGATTCCGGCATGGGGCACCACTGATCTCCCGAACTTGGCACCCGTCAATTCATCACGCACACGTGCTTTGCAACGCCGAGCCAGTGCGGATTTACACGCCTTCGCAAACGCAATAGAAACCGGCCTGTCCGGCCGTTCTGCCGGCGCCGTGGAAATCAGCTTCAGGCCCTATCCGATGCTCGCAATTCTCAATCGCCATCCCGACCGCTCCGCGGCCGTTCTCGTCACCTTCGGCATGGCCATCGTCGTCGGCTCGGCGCTCGGCTTCGAGCATATCGGCGGCTACATTCCCTGCGCACTCTGCCTGATGCAGCGCAATCCCTATTACATCGGTATCGGCGTTGGCTTCCTTGCAGTTCTCTCAGCCGTCTTCCGCCTCCCGCCCGTCGTCACGAAGACCCTTTTGATCGCCGTTGCATTGCTGATGATCGTCGGCATGGGCCTTGGCATCTATCATTCCGGCGTCGAGTGGAAGTTCTGGGAAGGCCCGAGCAGCTGCACCATTGGCGCCACTGGCGGCGAGACGCCGGTCAATGTGCTCGATGCGCTGAACGCCACCAAGGCACCATCCTGCACCGAAGCGACGCTGCGCGTGCTGGGCCTCTCCTTCGCCGGCTGGAATGTGCTCACAAGCGCTGCGCTAGCCGCCATCGCGCTCTGGGGCGCGCTGCGAAAGCCCGCCGTCTGAGGCGGGCATCGGCTTCCAAATGACTGAACCTCGTTCGGGAAAAAAACTGCCGCCTTACGGCTGCAGTTCGGTATCCCAGTAGAGATAGTCCATCCAGCTCTCGTGCAGATAGTTCGGCGGAAAGAGCCGGCCGTTGTTGTGCAGGTCCTGCACCGTCGGACGGTAGGGCGCCTGATGCGGATGCATGCCGGCCTGCTTGGGGAGCTTCGATCCCTTGCGCAGGTTGCACGGCGAACAGGCCGCCACGACATTCTCCCAGGTCGTCTCGCCGCCATGGGCGCGCGGGATGACGTGGTCGAAGGTCAGATCGTCGGGCGAGCCGCAATACTGGCATTCGAACTTGTCGCGCAGGAAGACATTGAAGCGCGTGAAGGCCGGGTTCCGGGTCGGCTGAACATAGGTCTTGAGGCTGACCACGCTCGGCAGCCGCATCGAGAAACTCGGCGAGCAGACGGAGTGGTCATATTCTGCGATGATGTTCACACGGTCGAGGAAAACCGC
>JAIXSF010000137.1 GCA_027484835.1 Rhizobiaceae bacterium
AAGCCTATCGCGGCATCAACGTGGTCATGCTGTGGCTCTCCGGCCAACTCGCTGGCTACGACGAAAACATATGGATGACTTACCGGCAGGCTCAGGAGCTTGGCGCTCAGGTCCGCAAGGGCGAACAAGGAACTCTCGTCGTCAAGTACGGCACCTTCACGCCGAAGGAGCAGGAGGCGGACGATCGTGCAATTCCCTACCTCAAGGGCTACACCGTCTTTAACGTCGAGCAGATCGGCAACCTGCCTGACCGCTTCAAGAGCCCGGCCGAGGCGGCGCCGATCGTGCCGGTTCCGGCCATCGACCATGTCGAAACGTTCATTCAGGCCACAGGTGCAAAGATAGCCTACGGCGGAAAGCAAGCCTGCTATCGCCCTGGGCCCGATGACATCCAAATGCCGGAGCGCGGTCGGTTCCTCAGCGAGGTTCATCTTTACAGCACGATTTTGCATGAGCTCGGGCACTGGAGCGGCGCAAAATCACGCCTTGATCGTGACCTTAGCGGGCGGTTCGGGAGCGAGACCTATGCCATGGAGGAGCTTATTGCCGAGATCTCAGCCGCGTTCGTCTGCGCCGATCTTGGCATCGAGCATGATCCGCGAGACAACACCGCGACTTACGTTGGAAACTGGCTCAAGGTGCTGAAGCAGGATTCACGTGCCGTCATCACTGCCGCCGCGAAGGCTCAGGCAGTCGCTGACTATCTCCGACAGTTCAGCTCTTCTACAGGGTAGGGGCCCTAGCATAAGGGGCGGGTCTACTGTGCATCGACCCAAAACTTTACAACTGTAAAGTTTGGCACCCTTGATGCGTTAACTTCTTGTTAACGAAAAACGCCTTGAAGAATCGGAGTCAGTCTGGCATCCCTGACGGAAATGATCTCGTAAAGTGGTCAGAACCGTCAAGAGGATTGAATGTTGCAGCCAGCTTCTCAGAGCGTCAGAGACACCGCATCGAAGATCGGGGTCTACACCTCGAAACTCTCTGCGGAGCTGAACGATATGCGTGAAGCGGTCTATCCACCCTCTGCGCAGAAAACATTTGGCCGGACGTTCTCAACCCTTGACCTAGTGAGGCTACTCAAGGTTCCGGAAAGTACTCTTCGCCAGTTGACGCTGGAAGGGAAGGGGCCATTGCCCGAGCGTGCAGAAAACAATAGGCGAACGTACACGATAGATCAGGTCAAGGAACTGAGGGCATTCTTGGCCGAACTTCGTCCGGACGAAGCTGGCGAGCTGCTTCCGCATCGTCGCAAAGGGGAAAAGCTTCAGGTAATTGCTACGGCGAATTTTAAAGGTGGTAGCTCCAAGACAACCACTTCTATCCATCTCGCACATTTTCTAGGGCTTCAGGGGTACCGGGTCCTGTGTCTGGATCTTGATCCGCAAGCATCAATGACTGCGCTATTTGGTATTCAGCCCGAGTTCGATCTCGGCGAGAACCAAACAGCCTATGCAGCCATTCGATATGACAATGAGAGGCGGCCGCTCACTGAAGTGATCCGGCCAACCTATTTCCCGGGTGTCGATCTAGTTCCTGGCAATCTGGAGCTAATGGATTTTGAGTTTGATACCCCGTCCTATCTGACCTCGAAAACCAGAGATGACTTGGGTTTGTTCTTCGAGCGGTTAAGCAGTGCCCTGGCCCGCGTCGATGATCGATACGATATCGTTATCATCGACACCCCACCGTCGCTTGGATACTCGACGCTCGCCGCTCTTTACGCAGCCACGTCCTTAATCATTACCGTTCACCCGGCGATGCTCGACGTTGCATCGTGCAATCAGTTCCTGATCATGATCTCCGATCTATCGGAGGTGCTGGGGCAGTTTGGAGCAAAATTTGAGCATGACTTTTTCCGTTTCCTGCTCACCCGCGTGAACCCGAATGACGGGCCTCAGAAGTACATGTCTGGAGTCATGCGCCGATTGTTTGGTGATGATGTACTCGTTGCGGAGGCGCTCGAATCGACGGCAATCGCCGGTGCAGCGGTAGCGAAGAAGACCTTATACGAGCTCGAGTCGGGCGAGGTCGGTCGTGAAGCGTTGAAGCGTGCAATTGAGAGCGCTGATCGAGTTAACTCCGAAATCCTCGACCTCGTTCACAAAGTTTGGGGGCGTAGCACATGAAGAAAAGCATCCTTCAGCGAATGGCGGCCGCCGAAAGTCGGACAGAAGCTACTGTGGTGTCGGACGCGTCTGACAAGGCCTCGCTGGCGCGGCGGCACTCTTCACCTGTCATTTCCAATGTGGGTCGAGCACTGACACAGCTCACAGAAGATAGTGTCATTTCACTCGATCCTGACCGTATCGACCGCTCACCCTATAGAGATCGCTTTGGCAACGACGAAGATGCGGCCAAAGAGCTCGATGCGCTTAAAGTTTCTATCGCAAGCGAAGGCCAAAAAATTCCGGTTCTCGTTCGGCCGCATCCGACGAAACCAGATCATTACCAGCTTGCCTATGGTTACCGTCGATGGGCGGCGATCAAGGCCATAATGGCAGAAGCGGATCGCCCGGAGACGATAAAGATTCGAGCGTATGTTCGAGAGCTTTCCGATCGGCAATTGATTGAAGAGCAATCGCTTGAGAATGGTGTTCGGGAAAACCTGACCTGGATCGAGCAGGCAATGTGGGCAGTACAGCTCAAGAGCGCTGGCCTTTCCCATCGTGCCATGTGCCCAATCTTGGGAGCTTCAGAAGCGGCAATATCGCATCTCTTTCGAGTGACGGAGGCGGTTCCCGAAGACATCATTCTTGCGATCGGTAGAGCAAAAGGAGTTGGTCGACCGAAATGGACCGCATTTGCCGAGTTGCTGAAAGATCCGAGCAGCGCAGCACGTGTTCGCAAGATAATCGATACGGTCGAGTTTCGGGGCGCTGACAGCTCCAGCCGTATTGCCCAAGCGATCAGAGCTGCAAGTTCTGCGGCCGACAAAGTGACTATGGAACCAGCTGAAGAGATTGTTGACTTCGCCGTGGGTGACCGAGTTTTTGGCCGCATGAAGAGTAATTCGGCTGGAACTACGGTCTCAATCCCGAAGCAGGAACGCGCTTTCGCACGCTGGCTGGCGGACCGAATGCCTGATCTTCTAAGCGAATACAACAATCGTTCCGATCCCGATCAGCAAGAGGTTTGATCGAGACACTCGTTAATTGGTCAAGAGGAGAGACCGCGACAAAAGAAAAAGGCCCCCAAAACGTTTCCGTCATGGAAGCCTCTCTCAATTCCTAGCAAGATCGAGAATCGCATTTCCATGAATCCCAGTCAAGAGTCTTTGGCATCGTTTTGGTGAGCGGATTTCTTTTGCCTGAAGAAAGGTGAAGGAATATGCAGACGGGAAATGTGACGACGCCCTTTGGGCGGCGGCCGGTTGTGCTTGCTCTTGTAAAGAGGCAGCTCCAGACGTCCGAGGCGAAACCAAGCCGCCCGGTTGAAAAATGGAAGGTGTTTCGCGACGCCTGTGAGGCCCGTGAACGCCTCGGCCTCCAGGACAGGGCGCTGACTGTGTTGGACGCATTGTTGACGTTTTATCCGGAAAGCGAGCTCAACTGCGATAGCGGATTGGTGGTCTTTCCTTCGAACGCCCAGCTTTCTGTCAGAGCGCACGGCATCACTGGAACGACCTTGCGGCGCCATTTGGCTGCCCTGGTCGAAGCCGGGCTCATCCAGCGCAAGGATAGTCCGAACGGCAAGCGCTACGCTCACCGGGACAA
>JAIXSF010000033.1 GCA_027484835.1 Rhizobiaceae bacterium
CGACGAACGACTATCCGATCGCTGAATTCATCATCATCGAGGACTCCGATGAATCCCCCGAGCCTTTGCTTCTCGAGCGCTTTCCCGATCAGCCTCTGCGGGTCATCGTCAACCAGGTGAACCTCGGCCAGAACCCTTCAATCGATCGCGCTTATGCGGAAGTCCGCACGTCCCTCATTCTTCATCTGGAAGACGATTGGGAGTTCCCTGTTCCAGGGATCGTCGGACGCGCAGTGGATGTGTTGCAGACAGACCCCGCCGTTTATCTAGTCCAGTTGCGCGCCGATACGGACATGCCCGAAAACCTGAGGGCTCTCCCCGAACTTGCACCCGGCTATCGCCGTATCCCCCCGACGGCACATCATGTCTGGCACACCTTCACCTTCAATCCGTCGCTGAAGCGTTTGTCGGATTACCAGGCGCTCGAAGCCGGCTATGGCGGCTTCAGTTCGGAAGCGGAGGTCAGTCTGCACTACAAGAGCAAGGCTGCCGTGATGGCATGGTTGTCAGGAACCGGCGTGACACATATCGGCTGGGGCCGCAGCAACTTCGAATATGAGGCGAAGACGGGTCTCGCGGGCATTTTCCAGCGTGCCGATCGGTTCTTGTCGGTCGAGACGCTGCGGAAGTGGCGGCGATCGGTCGATCGCCGTGTGAGACATATCCGCCGGTTGCTGAGCGGTCACGAATACGGATGAGGCTGTTCGCGGCCTCACGAACGCAATCGACTGGGCGAAGCTGTGCCTTTGGATTGTCGGACGCGGCCGATCCTTGCGACCAGATAAACTGCAGCTTGCGCTTTCCTCGCCGTCAGGCGCGCGCGAGAAGTTGATCTTCCGCCAGTCGCAGCAGATCCGTCACCAGATAGCCATTGATTGTAAGGCCCGTGAGGTCGCATTCGGCGATCGAGGTGTGGGCAAGGCTGGCGAAACGGATCGTGCTGCCGTTCAGGTCGACATGGGTGAGGCTTGCGGCATGCAGGACCACGTTCTCCATCACCGCTGCATTCATCGCAACGTTGCGGATCACCATCTGCTCGGCATTGGCGTCTGTCACCAGGCAGCGCCCAAGATCCACGTTGCTGAACACGGCTTCCTTCAGGGAGACGTCGGAGAAACGAGCCTCTGACAGATCGGCGTCGTCGAACTCGGAACCGGGCAGGCTGGCATTGCTGATACGGATCATGTCTGTCCTCCGCGGAGAGCCTCAAAGAGTATCAGTCAAAGCGGAGAGTCTGGCAAGCGCCGGCAGCAAAGCCGGGATCTGCCCCAGCTGCGCCGGGAAATTCCTGACATATCGGATGCATGGCTCCCATGCATGCGGGCGGCTTACTGCCCGGCAACGGGCCGGTTAGGTTTGAGACCACTATGATTCGCCAGGCAGCGTTTGATGCCACTGCTTCGGAAAGTCCTGTGATGACCCCCAGACGAAACGCCCTTCTAGCGGTGATCATGTGCACCCTTTGCCCGGCCGTCGCCGGTGCGGAGGAGGGGCCCTTTGTCTGGAACGCAAATGGGTCTGCCGAAGATCTCGGCATCCGCACAGGCGTCGCGCTCGACATGCCGGGCCGTCCCCGACTGGGTGCCGAATCGAATCTCAGGCTGTCCACCCGCGCTGATTCTGGAACGGTGCGCCCGCCGGTCAGGCTCTGGGGCGAGTTCGATGTGCACAAGACCCAGGCCGGACCCACATCGCTTGGCCTGACCGTCGATCTGAGGGGCAGCGCCGCGCGCGCGTCTCTGCGCCAGTCGCGCGCAGTGCTTGATTCCGGCGTCGCTACATTCTCTCTCAGCCGCGCATTGGAGGCAGGGCGCCGCAGCGATGGGCAGCAGGCCTTCGTCGCAAGGCAGGATCTCCGCCTAGCTTTCAACGAGATCGACACCATGGTGATCGGCGGAATCGTGATGGACAACAAGGCGCCGTTTCGGGCGGAGCTGGGCCTGGAGAAGCGCATTTTCGAGGGCTTCAGCCTGAAGGCGACCCTCTCGGATCTCGTGCACGCGCCTGCTGCGCGGGTAAACGCCCGCTTCGAGCGCTCCTGGTGAGGGATGCCATTGGCGGCTCTGGTGAAAAGCAGAAAAAAGGCTCTTGCCAATCCGGCGCTCCCGTCTTAAAGGGTGCGCCATGCCTTGAACGGGAGCGTTCCGGTTCGAGGTCAGGCTTAGGGGTATAGCTCAGTTGGTAGAGCGGCGGTCTCCAAAACCGCAGGTCGTCGGTTCAAGCCCGGCTGCCCCTGCCATTTTCTCACGGCGCGCGAATATGCGGCGACGAGCATGACGATATGGCATAGCCGAAAAGTTGCTGAAGATCATTTCCCCCTTGTGAAATGGGGAAACGCTCTTTATGTAGGGTTCAAACAGACACGCGGTGCGTGGGGCTGACTAAGGTCGGCTTTACGCGCCGTAAATGCGTGGGCATTAAATGGCATCCAAGGGTAATCCATTCGCGTTTCTGCAGCAGGTACGCTCCGAGACGTCCAAGGTGACGTGGCCCTCGCGCCGCGAGACCATGATTTCGACGCTCATGGTCCTGGCGATGGTGTTTTTCGCTGCGCTGTTCTTCTTCGGCGCGGACCAGCTGATCAGCTGGTTGCTCGGCCTTGTGCTGAGCGTCGGCAATTAATCGGGCGGAGACGAACATGGCGGCACGTTGGTACATCGTCCACGCGTATTCAAATTTCGAGAAGAAGGTCGCGGAAGACATCGAGCACAAGGCCAAGCAGAAGGGCCTTGATCATCTCTTCGAAAAGATCCTCGTTCCGACCGAAAAGGTCGTCGAGGTTCGTCGCGGCCGCAAGGTGGATAGCGAACGCAAGTTCTTCCCAGGCTACGTCATGGTGCGGGCAAACCTGACCGACGAAGCCTACCACCTGATCAAGAATACCCCGAAGGTTACGGGCTTCCTCGGTTCCGACAACAAGCCGGTTCCGATCCCGGATTTCGAGGCTGAGCGTATCCTGGGCCAGGTCCAGGAAGGCGTCGAGCGTCCGAAGTCATCCGTATCCTTCGAAATCGGCGAACAGGTTCGCGTCTCCGACGGTCCCTTCGCCTCCTTCAACGGGATCGTCCAGGATGTGGACGAAGAGCGCTCGCGCCTCAAGGTCGAGGTCTCGATCTTCGGTCGCGCGACCCCCGTCGAACTCGAATACGGTCAGGTCGAAAAGGTCTGATCGGAGAAGGGGAGGCAACTCCCCGACCCGCGTGGGAGGATGGCGGTCTCTAAGCCGGATCGTCCAGACGTACCACGCAACCGCAGCCGCCAGCGAATGCTGGCATATGGGATCGGGCAACCGGTCTGAAATGAAAGGCAGAGAGTAATGGCTAAGAAAGTTGCAGGCCAGCTCAAGCTCCAGGTCAAGGCAGGATCGGCTAACCCGTCCCCGCCGATCGGCCCGGCACTTGGTCAGCGTGGCATTAACATCATGGAATTCTGCAAGGCGTTCAATGCCGCCACGCAGGAAATGGAAAAGGGTATGCCGATCCCGGTCGTCATCACCTATTACCAGGACAAGTCCTTCACCTTCGCAATGAAGCAGCCGCCGGTCACCTACTGGCTGAAGAAGGAAGCAAAGATCACCTCTGGCTCGAAGACTCCGGGCAAGGGTGCGAAGGTCGGTACGATCACCAAGGCGCAGGTCCGCGCAATTGCCGAAGGCAAGATGAAGGATCTGAACGCCGCCGACATCGAAGGCGCAATGCTGATGGTTGAGGGCTCTGCCCGCTCCATGGGCCTGGAAGTGGTAGGTTGATCATGGCCAAGGTAGCAAAGCGTATTCAGAAGATCCGCGAAGGCGTGGACCCGACCAAGCTGGTCGCCCTGTCCGACGCCATCTCGATGGTCAAGGAACGTGCGGTCGCCAAGTTCGACGAAACGATCGAAATCGCCATGAACCTCGGCGTTGACCCGCGTCACGCAGACCAGATGGTCCGCGGCGTGGTGAACCTGCCGAACGGCACCGGCCGTGACGTTCGCGTCGCCGTCTTCGCACGTGGCGCCAAGGCTGACGAAGCCAAGGCTGCTGGTGCAGACATCGTCGGCGCCGAAGACCTGCTGGAAATCGTCCAGGGCGGCAAGATCGACTTCGATCGCTGCATCGCCACCCCGGACATGATGCCGCTCGTCGGTCGCCTCGGTAAGGTTCTCGGCCCGCGTGGCATGATGCCGAACCCGAAGGTCGGTACGGTCACCATGGACGTCGCTGGCGCCGTCAAGGCTTCCAAGGGCGGTGCCGTTGAGTTCCGCGTCGAGAAGGCTGGTATCATCCACGCCGGCATCGGCAAGGCTTCCTTCGACGCCAAGGCGCTCGAAGAAAACATCAAGGCTTTCGCTGACGCCGTCGTCAAGGCGAAGCCGGCTGGCGCCAAGGGCAACTACGTCAAGCGCGTAGCCATCTCGTCGACCATGGGCCCGGGCGTCAAGATCGACCCGGCCACGGTCGCCTGATCATGAATTCGGCCGGAGTGTAAACTCCGGCCTTACCAAGTTTCCGGCCTTTCGGGGCCGGAAATGCCTGGTGTCAAAACCAGGCACTCCTGTCCGAGATTGTGGGCGGCCGAAGGGCCTTAATACATGCCTGCATGAGACGGGTGAGATCCGGTATTTAAACGTCTGATGACGTCTTGAAGTTCGGTTCGAGCCTTATTCGCCTTTTGGCTGGACGCTTAAGTCCAACCGGAGGGGACAGGATCCTCAAGCGTCGCTTGGGATCTCTCAATAGATCCCCTGAGGCAAAGGCAAACCCGGTGGGGCCTGCAGGATTGCGGTCCCATCAACTGGAGACAGACAGTGGAAAGAGCGGAAAAACGCGAATTCGTCACAGAACTGAACGAAGTCTTCAAGGCTTCCGGTTCGGTTGTTGTGGCCCACTATGCTGGTGTCACGGTTGCGCAGATGAACGATTTTCGTTCGAAGATGCGCGCTGCTGGCGGCACCGTCAAAGTCGCGAAGAACCGCCTGGCCAAGATCGCTCTTCAGGGCACGGAAGCCGAAGGGATCACTGATCTCTTCAAGGGCCAGACGCTGATTGCATTCAGCGCTGATCCGATTGTGGCTCCGAAGGTCGTCATGGATTTCGCCAAGACCAACGACAAGATCGTTGTCCTCGGCGGCGCCATGGGAACAACCACCTTGTCCGCAGATGCAGTCAAGTCGCTTGCGACCCTGCCTTCGCTGGACGAACTGCGTGCAAAGCTGCTGGGCATGATTCAGACCCCGGCAACCCGCATCGCAGGCGTTGTGGCAGCACCGGCAGCTCAGCTTGCTCGCGTGTTTGCGGCCTATGCAAAGAAGGACGAAGCCGCGTAAGGCGGTTTTTCGCTGTTCATACCCTAACCCGTTCGCTTCGAACCGAACATCTATTAAGGAACTAGTACAATGGCTGATCTCGCAAAGATCGTTGAAGACCTCTCCTCGCTGACCGTTCTGGAAGCTGCTGAGCTTTCCAAGCTGCTCGAAGAAAAGTGGGGCGTTTCTGCTGCTGCTCCGGTAGCTGTTGCTGCTGCTGGCGGCGGCGCTGCTCCGGCTGCTGCTGAAGAAGAAAAGACCGAGTTCGACGTAATCCTGGTTGACGCTGGCGCCAACAAGATCAACGTCATCAAGGAAGTTCGTGGCATCACCGGCCTCGGCCTCAAGGAAGCCAAGGACCTCGTCGAAGGCGCTCCGAAGGCTGTCAAGGAAGCCGTTTCGAAGGCTGAAGCTGCTGACCTCAAGAAGAAGCTTGAAGACGCCGGCGCTAAGGTCGACGTTAAGTAATATCGGAATGCGGCGGGGGAAGGTTTCCTTCTCCCGCCCGTTTCCTCCGAACATATTACCCAGGAACCGTATGAAAACGGTTCCTGGGTAATGGGTTCTCAAGAGGATGGTCTTGACCCGCGCGCCCGGCAAACCGGCCGGCCGTCCGGATCTCGAGACGAGATTGAGCGATCCATTTTTTGACGGAGCCGCCTGGCCAGCGGTCACCGTCTGTTGCAGGCCCGGGTGCAAACTGACAAGGAGCGACGATGGCTCAGACCCTTACCTTTAACGGTCGCAGGCGCGTACGCAAGTTTTTCGGAAAAATTCCAGAAGTCGCAGAAATGCCGAACCTCATCGAGGTTCAGAAGGCATCTTATGACCAGTTCCTCATGGTTGACGAGCCGCAGGGCGGCCGTCCCGAAGAGGGGCTGCAAGCCGTTTTCAAATCCGTATTCCCGATCACCGATTTCTCCGGTGCATCCATGCTGGAATTCGTGTCCTACGAATTCGAGCCGCCGAAGTTCGACGTTGACGAATGCCGTCAGCGCGACCTGACCTATGCCGCACCGCTCAAGGTCACGCTGCGCCTGATCGTGTTCGATATTGACGAGGATACGGGCGCACGCTCGATCAAGGACATCAAGGAACAGTCCGTCTACATGGGCGACATGCCGCTCATGACTAACAACGGCACGTTCATCGTCAACGGCACCGAGCGCGTCATCGTCTCCCAGATGCACCGTTCGCCGGGCGTCTTCTTTGACCATGACAAGGGCAAGTCCCACTCCTCGGGCAAGCTTCTGTTTGCTGCCCGCGTCATCCCGTATCGCGGTTCCTGGCTCGACATCGAGTTCGACGCCAAGGACATCGTGCACGCCCGTATCGACCGTCGCCGCAAGATCCCCGTGACCTCGCTGCTGATGGCGCTCGGCATGGACGGCGAAGAAATCCTGTCGACCTTCTACTCGAAGTCCGTCTACGAGCGTGATGGCAAGGGCTGGCGCTTCCCGTTCAACCCGGAAGCCCTCAAGGGTGCGAAGGCAATCTCCGACCTCGTCGACGCCGATAGCGGTGAAGTCGTTGTCGAAGGTGGCAAGAAGCTCACCCCGCGTCTGCTGCGTCAGCTGTCCGACAAGGGCCTGAAGTTCCTCAAGGCTTCGGACGAAGACCTGTTCGGCAACTACCTGGCCGAAGACCTGGTCAACATGTCGACCGGCGAAATCTACATGGAAGCCGGCGCGGAAATCGACGAAAAGTCCCTGCCGCAGATCCTGGATTCCGGTTTCGAAGAGATCCCGATCCTCGGCATCGACCACATCAATGTCGGCGCCTACATCCGCAACACGCTGGCCGCCGACAAGAACGAGAACCGTCAGGACGCTCTCTTCGACATCTACCGCGTCATGCGTCCGGGTGAGCCGCCAACCATGGACTCGGCGGAAGCCATGTTCCAGTCGCTGTTCTTCGACAGCGAGCGCTACGACCTGTCGGCCGTTGGTCGCGTCAAGATGAACATGCGTCTCGACCTCGATTGCCCGGATACCGTCCGCGTTCTGCG
>JAIXSF010000417.1 GCA_027484835.1 Rhizobiaceae bacterium
CTCGCGCACCACCTTTGACTGGGGCATCAAGGTGCCCGGCGACGACAAGCATGTAATGTATGTCTGGGTCGATGCGCTGACCAATTACATCACCGCCACCGGCTATGTCGAAGATACGAACGGCCCGCTTGCCAAATACTGGCCGGCCGACGTGCATATCATCGGCAAGGACATCATCCGCTTTCATGCCGTCTACTGGCCGGCCTTCCTGATGTCGGCGGGCCTGCCTTTGCCGAAGCGCGTCTATGCCCATGGCTTCCTGCTCAACAAGGGCGAGAAGATGTCGAAGTCGCTCGGCAATGTCGTCGACCCGGTCAATCTGGTGAACCATTTCGGCCTCGACCAGGTGCGCTACTTCTTCCTGCGCGAAGTCTCCTTCGGCCAGGACGGCAGCTATTCGGAAGAGGGCATCGGCACGCGCATCAATGCCGATCTCGCCAACGGCATCGGCAATCTCGCCTCGCGCTCGCTGTCGATGATCAACAAGAACTGCGAGGGCAGGGTGCCGACACCCGGTCCGCTCACAGCAGAAGACGAGGCGATCCTGAAGATTGCCGACGAGGCAATCGACATCTGCCGCGAGGAGATGGGCAAGCAGCAGATCCACAAGGCCGTTGCTGCCATCATCAACATCGTCAACGAGGCCGACCGCTATTTCGCGGCCCAGGCACCGTGGGTCCTGAAGAAGACCGACGAGGCGCGCATGGGCACGGTGCTTTATGTGACCGCTGACGTCGTGCGCCAGATCGCGATCCTGTTCCAGCCGATCATGCCAGAAACCTCGGCGAAGATCCTCGATCTAGTCGCTGTTGCAGAGGAAGACCGCGTATTTGCAAAGCTAGGTGCTGCAGGACGTCTGACGACGGGCACGGAGCTGCCGGCGCCGTCGCCGGTCTATCCGCGCTACGTCGCCCCGGACGCGGGCAAGGCGTGACACGATGCTGATCGATACCCATTGCCATCTGGACTTCGCCGACTTCGACAGCGAGCGCGACGAACTGGTCACGCGCGCCCATCAGGCGGGCGTCAAACAGATGGTGACGATCTCGACCCGGGTTCGCAAGCTCGATACGCTTTTGGCGCTGACCGAGCGTTATCCGAGCGTCTTCTGCTCGGTCGGCACGCATCCGAACAATGCCGGCGACGAGCTGGATGTGACGGCGGACGAGCTGGTGCGGCTTGCGGAAAGCCATGAGAAGATCGTGGCGATCGGCGAGGCCGGGCTCGACTATTTCTACGACACGCAGAAGCCCGAGGACCAGAAGACGGGTCTGATCCGCCATATCGAGGCGGCGCGTCGCACGGGTCTACCGCTCGTCATTCACAGCCGCAGCGCTGACGAGGACATGGCCGATATCCTGACCGATGAAACAGGGAAGGGCGCCTTCCCCTTCATTCTACACTGCTTCTCGTCCGGCCAGGGTCTGGCCGATACCGGCGTGGCACTCGGCGGTTACGTCTCCTTCTCCGGCATCGTGACCTTTCCGAAATCGGAAGAGCTGCGCGAAATCGCGAAAAGCGTGCCGATGGACCGGTTGCTGGTCGAGACGGATGCCCCGTATCTGGCGCCGAAGCGCTGGCGGGGAAAACGCAACGAGCCGTCCTATGTGGTGAACACGGCGGAGGTTCTGGCGGAGGTCAAGGGCGTGAGCTACGCGGAGATGGCCGAGATCACCACCGAGAATGCCTTCCGCTGTTTCTCGAAAATGCCGCGGGTGGCGTAAGGGAGCTTTGATGAAGGTCACGCGCCGGTTCACGCTGCTCGGTTGTTCCTCGTCTCCCGGCGTGCCCAGGATCAACGGCGACTGGGGCAATTGCGACCCCAACAATCCGCGCAACCGGCGGACCCGCGCATCCTTCCTGATCGAGCAGATCGGCGCCGATGGCGGCAAGACGACCGTCATCGTCGATACAGGCCCGGATTTTCGCGAGCAGATGATCCGCGCCAAGGTCGAGCGTCTCGATGACGTTGTCTACAGCCATGCCCATGCCGATCATCTGCATGGCATCGACGATATCAGAGGCTATTTCATCACGCAGAGAAACCGAATCCCGATCTATGCGGAGCCGTTCACCATGGCCCGGATCGAGGAAGGTTTCGGCTATTGCCTGAAGACGCCGCCCGGCAGCAGCTATCCGCCGATCGTTGCACCTGTCATCGTCGAGGACATGGACAAAGCAATCGTCATCGATGGTGCCGGCGGGCCGATCGAACTTCTGCCGCTCGTCCAGCAGCATGGCGACATTATCTCGCTGGGCTTGCGGATCGGTGACGTGGCCTATTGCTGCGATGTCTCCGATTTTCCCGAGGAAACCGTCGCCAGGCTGGCCGGGCTCGATCTGCTTTACATCGACGCGCTGCAGTACCGGCCGCATCCGAGCCATCTGTCGCTTGAACAGGCACTCGGCTGGATCGAGCGTCTGGCGCCCAAACACGCGGTTCTGACCCATATGCATACGCCGCTCGACTACGAGACGGTGATGGGCGAGACGCCGCCGCATGTTGAGCCGGGCTACGATCAGTTTGTCATTGAATTTGAATTGGATATCGCGGTTTCCTGAGAAACTGAATGCGAATGCTGGCGTCGATCTATCAGGCGCTTTGGCTGACTTATGCCGCTTATAGATATGTCTTTTAGTTCCATAATCTATCTTATGCGATCTTTGTTTGGATGCATGTGAGCTCGATCTGCAGGCTCCCCGGCTCCTAAAGATCTGCGACATGCAGGATGGTCTTGGCCGAGATCTCGGTTTCCTTGGGATAGCCGAAGGCATTGTTGATGTAGGTCACGCCATCAATCGCCTTGTTACGGTTGAGATGACTGTGACCGTAGAAATGCTTGGTCGAACCGAGCGAGCGGATGCGGCGCTCCAGACGGTCTGTGCCCAGCACCGGAAACAGCGCCTTGTGCTTTTCTGGATAGCGCGCCGGCATCAGGTCGATGCGTGGCACGAAATGCGAGACGCTGTAGACGGCGTCGAAGGCCGATGTGTCCGGGATCACATTCATGGCGTCGAAGCGGGCCGCGACCTCGGCGGGTGTGAGGCCTTCCCAGTTGCATTTGTAGAAATCCATCCAGCCGCGACGGATGGTCGGTCCGGGCTCGCCGAAGGAATAATCATACCAGGCGAGCAAAGGCACGATCAGGGTCTTACCAAAGGCCACCGGTCGGGTTTCGATGCCGTAGCCGTGGCAGAGCGTGTTCAGCGTCTCGAACTTCTCGAAGGACGGGCCCTTCCCGCTTCTCGCTGTCCAGAGATCGTGATTGCCGGGCAGGAAAAGCAGTTTGCGATAGCGCGGCACCAGTTCGTCGAAGCAGGCTTTGACGAGATCAAGTTCGTCCGAGAGATCACCGGCGACGATCAGAACGTCATCGGTGAAATCGGCGCGGGACAGCGCTCGCAGCCAGTCGAGATTCTGTCGGTAATCGACGTGAAAATCGGATCCGAGGAAGAGGCGCATGCTCAGGGGATCCGCTGCGGTTTCGAAGACATCCTAGCCTTCTAATGGAATTTCACGCGACGGCAAGAGATGGCAGAGGTCGGGAAACCTCCGCCATAGCGTATCAGTCAATAACGGCGGGCAAAGGCGGGGCCGAGACCCCTTCCCGCCATTCGCTGGCCAGATTCAACGGCAGCGTGGCGCGGATATCCTCGGCATTGGCCGCGATCACGAGCTCGTAGTCCCCGGCCTCGGCGATCCAGGCGCGCGCTTGCGGATCGAAGTAAGCGAGGTCGCGGACTGAAAGGGTGAGCCGTGCCGTAGCCGTCTCGCCGGCGGCGATATGCAGCTTGGCGAAGGCCTTGAGTTCCTTCACCGGACGCGGCAGGCGCGAAGCCTTCGGCTTGACATAGAGCTGGACCAGTTCGGCCCCTGCCCGGTCGCCGGTGTTCGTCACATCCAGTTCGATGGCAACGCCCGATGGCCCCATGTCGAGGCTCGACGCGCGCGGGGCGGACCATTCGAAGCTGGTATAGGAGAGGCCGTAACCGAAGGGAAAGAGCGGCTTGGCGCCATCGGCATCGTGATGGCGATAGCCAACCGCGAGGCCTTCCGCGTAGACGACATGGCCGTCCTTGCCGGGATAGGTTTTCGGATCGTTCGTGATGGCGGAATTGTCGGCGAGACGCTCTGGGAAGGTCTGCGGCAGGCGGCCGCCGGGCTCTGCATCGCCGAAGAGCACGTCGGCAATGGCGTTGCCCGCCTCCTGCCCGGGATACCAGGCCTCGAGGACCGCCGAGACCTTGTCGAGCCACGGCATTTCGACCGGGCCGCCGGTCTGCAGCACCACGACGGTGCGCGGATTGACGGCTGCGACCTTCTCGATCAGTTCCTCCTGGCGACCAGGCAGGCGCATGTTGGGCACGTCGAGGCCTTCGGTATCCCACTCCCCTTCCCGGCCGACGACCAGGATCGCAACGTCACAGGACCTCGCCTGTTCGACGGCCTCCGCAATGGCGGCATCCGAAGTCGGTAGTTCCGCACCGAAGCGGACAGCGCGGATCTCGATCCCTTCATAGCCCTCCGGCATGGCGCGGTAGTCGACGCGGACGTCGTAGGTGCGGCCAGCTTCGAGGGCCTTTTCGACCCGCACTTCTGTGTTTCCGAGGCCGAAGAAATTGTCGCCCTTCGCCCAGCCGGTCTCGCCATCGACCAACAGTTCGCCGTCGACATAGAGCCTGGCGAAGCCTGCATTGGTCAGGCCGAAGACATGGGCGCCCGTTTCCTCGGGGCGGAAGCGCGTGACGATGCGGGCCGAGAAGTCCCGCGGGTTCAAAGAGGCGTCGGGCATGTCGAGCCAGAAGAACTGGCTCTCTTCGGCCGTGGAGCGCTGCACGACCGGGCCGGACCAGTCGCGGCCATGGAAGAAGTCGACGGAGACCTCGCCGCGGATCATCTGGGTCAGCCGGTTGTTGCGGCAGGCCTTCAGGTGCATGACACGGTTGGTGCCGGAGAGCGCACTCTTGATGCCCTCGAGCGGGCTTACCTTGTAATGGGCGTTGATCTGGGCGCTGCCGCCACCCATGACGCGCGGTTCGGCCGCATTGGGGCCAAGGACTGCGATGCGGTCGAGGGCCGTCTTGTCCAACGGCAGGATGCCGTCGTTCTTCAGAAGCACCATACCGTCAGCGCCGAGCTTGCGGATGAGCGCACGGTGCTCGGGGCGGTCGATCGCCTTCTCGTCCTCCATAGTCGGATCGGCGAAGGCACCGACGCGCTCGAGCAGCAGGAGAATGCGGCGAGCGGCGGCCTTGACGGTGTCCGCGGGCACCCTGCCTTCACGGACGGCAGCGACCAGCTTCTCGCCCCGATCGCGGGTTGGACCCGGCATTTCGAGATCAAGCCCGCCGATGACGGAGGCTTCCGTGGTGTGCGAGCCGAACCAGTCGGACATGACGATGCCCTCATAGCCCCATTCTTCGCGGAGGAGCTCGGTGAGCAGCCAGTGGTTCTCGCTGGTCCAGACACCGTTCAGGCGGTTGTAGGAGGACATGATCGCCCAGACGCCGGCCTTTTTCACCGCCGCCTCGAAGGGCGGCAGATAGATTTCGCGGAGCGTGCGTTCGTCGAGATCGGACGACATCGTCTGGCGTTCGACTTCGCTGTCATTGGCGATGAAATGCTTGATCGTGGCGGCGATGCCCTGCGACTGGACACCCTCGATATAGGCAACCGCGAGGGCCGAGGTCAGCATCGGGTCTTCGGAGTAACATTCGAAATTTCGGCCGTTAAGGCCGGAGCGGTGGATGTTGACGGTGGGTGCGAGCAGGACGCGGGCGCTCTTGGTCTTGGCCTCTTCGGCCAAGGCAACGCCCATCTCGCGCACAAGATCCGGGTTCCAGGCAGCCCCGATGCCAATGGCAGCCGGGAAGCAGGCGGATTTAACGCCGCCCACCAGGGAGCCGCCGCCGCGTGCGCCATTCGGGCCATCGGTCACCTTGATCTTGGGAATGCCGAGGCGTTCGATCGCAACCGTCGTCCAGAAATCGGCGCCCGCCAGAAGGGCGACCTGTTCCTCGAGTGTCATCCGGTCGAGCAGGTCGTCGATCATGGTAAAGCTCCTCATCAGTCCCAGCAATCAGCATCACGCGCGGCCACGTTGCAACCGCACTTATCCGTTCTGCTTTAAAGCGGTTTTCAGCGTGCCTTGTCCAGCCTCGGCCAGGTTGAAGCGGGCGCCTCTGCTCACGATATCGCGATGAGCGACATCAAATTGTCATCAGGCCTTTTCGGATCGCCGAATCGTCCTATCCTTTTATTTCGGACTTCCTGAAACAAGGGGATGATGATGCGCATGCGGATTGGAATTGCCCTCTTTCTCACAGCCGGGCTCCTCGCTGCCCCGGCGCTTGCCCAGCAGGATACGAAAACAGAGGCCGCGGGCCTCGCCAAGGACGTGATCGAGCAGCAGATCACGGCCTTCCTCAACAATGACGCGACGACCGCCTATTCCTTTGCCTCGCCGGAGATCAAGTCGGTCTTTCCCAATGCCGAACGTTTCTTCGAGATGGTGAA
>JAIXSF010000394.1 GCA_027484835.1 Rhizobiaceae bacterium
AGCGACCTCAAGCACATCGAGGCGATCCGCAGCGAAGTGGGCATGGTGTTCCAGCACTTCAACCTCTTCCCGCACCTGACCATCCTTGAAAACTGCACGCTTGCCCCGATCTGGGTCCGCAAGATGCCGAAGAAGGATGCCGAGGAAGTCGCAATGCACTTCCTGAAGCGCGTCAAGATTCCGGAACAGGCCAACAAATATCCGGGCCAGCTCTCCGGTGGCCAGCAGCAGCGCGTGGCGATTGCCCGTGCGCTCTGCATGAAGCCGAAGATCATGCTGTTCGACGAACCGACCTCGGCTCTCGACCCGGAAATGGTCAAGGAAGTTCTCGACACCATGGTCGGTCTTGCCGAAGAAGGCATGACCATGATCTGCGTCACGCATGAAATGGGCTTTGCCCGTCAGGTTGCCGACCGCGTCATCTTCATGGACCAGGGTCAGATCGTCGAACAGAATTCGCCCGCCGAATTCTTTGACAATCCGCAGCACGAGCGTACCAAGCTGTTCCTCAGCCAGATCCTGCACTAGCGCATTCGCGCATCCCGACACCAAAGAGCCCGCCGCGACATCCGCGGCGGGCTCTCCTCTTTTCGGGGTTCTGTCCGAATTGTGTCAGGGGCACCAGCTCTGCTGACGTGCCATGCGCGGCTTTGCCAGACCTTCAGAAACCAGGATGGACCCAAGCGACCGCCCGTCCCGTGTCGCGACCCGCATGACGCCGGGCGCTGTTCCTGCAGCTTCGGCCTTCAAGGTCTCGAGATCGAAGCGTCCCGAGCTCAGCAGATCCTTCAGCCGCACCTTGGCCGCGAAACCCCGATCGCGCTCCTGCTGGCATGCGGCGCCATCGGTCTTCGGCGCAGCTATGTCGGCCAGCACGATCTTCGTCTTTTTGTACCAGAAGGTGTCACCGCTCATGACGCAGTTGTCGAGACCGGAAGTGCCGCAGAAATAGAACCGGCCGCCGAAATTCTCGCCCGTCAGTGCGGCTGTCGCGCCGGATGCTACGGCAGGGCGCGAAGCCGGAATGGCGGCCACCTTGGTCACACCGACATCTGCCGGCGGGACCGGGGTCCTCTGGGCGGTGGATTGCGGTTTCGCCGGTGATGGCTTGTCGCGCTTCGCTTCGGCTTTTGCAGGCTTTTGCGAAGCAGCAGGACGCTCCGTCGACAGCAGTGGTGCCATCTCCTTGAGGACGACCGCCCGATTGTCGTAGAGGGCGATGCCACCGGCGACGAGACCCAGCATGACGAGCCAGGATGTCATGCCCTGACCGGCTGAGGAGCGATTCGACTTACGGCGTTTCGCCGGGGTACGGCGGGAAGAAGCGGAGCGACTGGACATGGTTAACCTCTCGTGAGTGGCATCATGACGCCCAAGAGTTTCCGAAAGGTTGGCGCCCGGTACAATTCAGAGGATCGACTAGCGTCATCCACGGCCCAAAACGAAAAAAGGCCGGGATGGTGATCCCGGCCTTCTCGGATTGATTGTCGATTATTCAGCGACGCATTTCGGATCGGCCTTGGTTGCAGCAGGATCCGCGCTCTTCTGGCCGGGCGGGCACTGCGGTTCATCGCCGGCGCTGTTGTCACCCGGAGCGTCGGCGCTCGGCGTGCCGCCGTTCTGTTCGGTGCCGCTTTCGGTGGAACCCTGCGAATTGGAACCATCGGACGAGTTCTGGGCCAAGACGGCGCCAGACAGGCTCAAGGATACGATCACGGCGGCGGCAAGCATCTTCTTCATGTGTCTCACTCCCTAGGTGCTGGTGTCATCACGGGGAGCTAACACGCGGAGACACAAATTGGTTCCTCCAGCAACTATTCGCATCGGGCGCGTCGACCGAGAATCCGGCACACACCGATCTCCTGGAGGCCGCTTGTGCGCCGCTGCGGAGCCGAAGACACGCCTCGTGAAAACATCAGACAAGAATCTGCAAGGCAGTGCTAAAATTGACAATTGATAATGACAAATGTTTTAGACAACATCATTCGGCGGGCGCGATGGAGACATTGTGTCCCCCAAAGACAGCCGGTTCCCTTACCCCAAGCCCCCCGGTCGCCCGCATCTTTTCCCCTTTTTAAATCCGCCAGCGTGGCCGCATGCCGAGCGGCATGCGGGCCTGATTCCGGATTCGTTTTCGGGCGTGAAGCGACAGGACTGAGCTGGTTGCGCTGAGTGGGCAACACTGAACGCGAACCGGTAATCTGTGGAAAAATCAGGCACTTAGGGAAGGAATGGCGATCCCTGTAGGGCTCGAACCTACGACCTAGTGCTTAGAAGGCACTTGCTCTATCCAGCTGAGCTAAGGGACCGTCTGTGGGCCGCCCGAGACGGCCGAAATGGGGTCAGTGCGTCCAGGGCTGAAGGCGGCTGTAGCGGAAGTTGTCGGTGTAGGAGACAACCTGGCGCTTGGCTTCCTTCGGCTGGATGACTCGGTAGTCGATGCCTTCACGCTTGGCATAGGCCTCGGCCTGCTCCAGCGTCTCGAAGGTCAGCTTGATCTGCTGGCGGGTGTCACCGGATGTCGTGTAACCCATCATCGGATCGATCTTGCGCGGCGCGGACTGGTCAAACTCCAGGACCCAGAGATGGGTCTTCGCCTTGCCGGACTGCATGGCGGTTTTTGCGGGGCGGTAGATCTTCGCAGACATGGGCTCATCCATCTCCAAGACTTAAACGACAGGGCAGCCTATCGTTGATATCCGGCCCACCGCATGTGGGAGGGCCTTAAACTGCTGGTCGGAGTGGAGAGATTCGAA
>JAIXSF010000313.1 GCA_027484835.1 Rhizobiaceae bacterium
AGATTGATCATGAAGGCCGGCTGGAAGCGGTCGTTGCAATACCAAAGGGCATCGCAGAGCACCAAGCGGCCTTCCGCATCCGTGTTGATGACTTCGATTGTCTGGCCCGACATGGAAGTGACGATGTCACCGGGGCGCTGGGCGTTGCCGTCGGGCATGTTTTCGACGAGACCGAGAATACCGATCGCGTTGACCTTGGCCTTGCGGGCCGCAAGGACATGCATGAGGCCGGCGACGGCCGCGGCACCGCCCATGTCGCCCTTCATGTCCTCCATGCCACCGGCCGGCTTGATGGAAATGCCTCCGCTGTCGAAGACCACGCCCTTGCCGACAAAGGCAACAGGCTTGTCCTTCGACTTGCCGCCCTTCCACTGCATAACGACGAGGCGCGGCGGACGCACAGAGCCCTGAGCCACCCCGAGAAGCGCGCCCATGCCGAGTTTCTTCATTTCCTTTTCGGTGAGAATCTCGACCTCGACCCCGAGCTTCTCCAACTCCTTGGCCTTGGCGGCAAATTCCAGCGGGCCGAGTATGTTTGCGGGCTCATTGACCAGATCACGAGCCAGGATAACGCCGTCAGCAATGGCTTCATTCTCGGCGAAGGACTTCTTCGCGGCCGAAGCCTCGGCAGTCACGATCGTGACCTTTATCGTCTTGTCGGCCTTCTCGTCTTCGTCGTCCGCCTTCTTCTTCGTCTTGTACGTGTCGAACTTGTAAGCACGAAGCAGCATGCCCAAAGCGAAGTCTGCGGCTGCCTTGGGGGAGATTTCAAGGCCCGGCACGTCGAGATAGATCGCGACGGTCTCTGCACCTTTGAGCGCAGCCGTAGCGGTGCCGCCTGCCTTCAGCCAGTCATGCGCGGTCAGTCCGTCGGCCTTGCCAAGGCCCAGAACCACAAGCCGATCGAGCGGCGATCCATGCGGGGCCACGATATCGAGCGTGCCGAGCGCCTTGCCGGTGAACTTGCCGGCCTTGGCGGCACGGGCATAGACCCCAGCGGGATCTGCTTCTGCAGAACCGGCAGGCCGCTCGGCGCCTGATGTCGTGAGCAGGATGGCGATGCCCCCCGTCGCAGCATGGGTCTTGGCAAAGGAGACGGCGAGTTTCAGCGACATGGGAACACCTTGAGTGGCATAATAGGAAGAGTTGAAGGGATCATGGTCTTTTCCCGAACGATGGCAAGAGTTTGACGGGACATTCGCGCGCCAATCCCCCGATTGCGACAGCGGCCGCAGAGCGTGTCAGATTTATCGCGGTCAGAGGAAAAACGGCTTCATGAAGCCGGGGAAAAGACCATGGGATGGTCGCCAAATCGCCGCATCCATCGTAGAGAAAGCCAATCCTCGGCGCGAAGTCAGCGTGTCGCGCCTGCAAGGGAACCCTATGAAGATACTCGAACAATACATTCTGCGGCGGGTCGTTCTGATGTTTCTCACCGCACTGCTCCCAGTGCTGGCGATCATCTGGACCACGCAGGTATTGCAACGTATCAATCTCGTAACCGACAGCGGTCAGTCCGTCGGCTCCTTCATGGTGCTGGCGACGATGATCCTCCCGACGATCGTCGCCACCGTCCTGCCCTTCGCTCTGGTCATCGGCATTACCCATACGCTGACGACGATGAACAACGATTCGGAACTCGCCGTCATCGATGCCGCAGGCGCGCCGCGCCGGACAATCCAGCGCCCCCTGATCCTGCTGGCAGCGGGCCTCAGCATTCTGTCCTTCGTCTTGATGGGTTTCGTCGAACCGGCGATGCGCGTCAATGTCCGGACGATGATCGCAACGGCCTACGCGGATCTGCTGTCCTCCGTCATCGAAGAGAAGACCTTCCGCGAGATCGAGCCCGGTCTCTACGTCCAGATTTCCGAGCGTGAGTCCGGCCGGACGATGAAGGGGCTTCTGGTGGCCGATTCCCGTGATCCGGCTTCCGAGCTCATCTATTACGCGCGCGAGGGCGCGGTCGATGAAACCGGCAAGTCGCTGATCATGCAGGATGGAGAAGTCCAGCGAAAGGCGCCCACCGGCGAAGTCACTGTCATTCGCTTCGACAGCTATGCATTTGATCTCTCGGATCTCTCCGAGGAACGCGGTCAGGCGCGCTTTGGTGCCAAGGACCGCAACCTCTTTTATCTCATGGATCCGGATCCACTCGATGACCGGTACATCAGCAGTCCGAACGACTTTACCGCTGAGCTTCATCGCCGGATCAGCGCATCCTTCTTTCCTCTGGTGTTCACGATCATCAGCCTGATGATGTGTGGCGATGCGCGATCGCACCGCGAGGCACGTCTGCATCCGATGGCGTCTGCGCTCATCCTGTCTCTGGTTATCTTCTGGGCGTCCAACTATCTCACGTCGTTGACGGAGACGTCGCCGTCTTTTGCTCCGCTGCTTTACATTCTGCCGCTCTCAATTGGTGGCATCGCATCCTTGATGCTCGCCACCAACAAGACGCCGAGATTGCCGAAGCCCATCTCGGCACTGATCGATATGGCGGTTAAGATGACGCAGAAGCGGCTCGGAGAGGGAACGGGAGGCGCTGCATGATTTGGACCCTCGGCCTTTATTTCTTCCGCCGCTACATGATGACGACTCTGTGGTTCTTCCTCGGCGTCATCTCGATCACCTATCTGATCGACTTCACCGAGACGTCGGGACGTTTCGACGGCCTCCCCGGCTATTCGGTGACAGGCGTGCTGTATCTCACAGCGTTGCGTCTCCCACTCATCCTCCAGCAGACAGTTCCGTTCATCGGTCTTTTCGTCGGCATGACGACACTGATTGCGCTCAATCGCAAATCAGAGCTGGTGGTCGCCCGCGCCGCCGGCATATCGGTGTGGCAGTTCATGGCACCCTTCGTGATTGGCGCCGCCTTGATCGGTCTTGTAACTACGCTCGTGATCAATCCGCTGGCGGCGTGGGGCAAACGTCAGGGCACGGAGATCGAAACACAGTGGCGCGAGACTGCCGGCAGCACAAAGCCTGCCCCGATCCCGTGGCTCCGTCAGTCGAGCGATGGCAACGATCTGGCGCTCGGAGCGCGCTCCGTCCTCGAAGACGGCACGCTGCTGGTTGACGCCGTGCTTTTGCACTTCGATCAGGACGGTCGGATCGTGCTCAGACAGGATGCACGCACAGCCAAGTTGAAAGATGGTTACTGGATGCTTACCGACGTGCTGGAGACGCGTCCCGGCGAGATCCAGTCGCGCTTGGCAGATGCTCGCGTGGCTACCAATCTCAACGAGGAATTCGTCCAGCAGCGACTGGCCCAGCCAGAAAGCGTTGCTTTTTATGATCTTTTTCAGAAAATTGAAGTTGCTCGCTCGTTCGGGATCGCTCCTTACGCGCTGGAAACACAATTTCATTCCCTGGTTTCGCTGCCGTTCCTGATGGTTGCAATGACGTTGATTGCAGCAACCGTTTCCCTCAAATTCAGCCGTATCAACCAATCACGAACGGTGATTCTCGGTGGAATCTTGTCGGGCTTCGTGCTTTATGTTGTCACAGTGCTCGTCAGGGCATTCGGAAGCAGCGGCGTCATGCCGCCATATGTTGCGGCCTGGGTCCCAGTTGTCGTAGCCATGGCATTGGGAGCAACGATTCTGCTTCACAAGGAGGATGGTTAGTGGCGGTAAAAGACCGCGGGAATATCAGGAGGCTCACTGTAGCCCTGCTGACCAGTGTCGCTGTGTGCGCTTCGTCGTTCACCGCGCCTCTCGTGCATGCACAGACCCTGTCCGACTCCGCGTCGGCGGCAGGTAACGTACCTGATGACGCGAAGCTGCTTTTGGCAGCCAATGAACTTGTTTATGACCGGGATGCCGAGCGCGTTGTCGCGAACGGCGCGGTCCAGATCAATTATGCGGGCTATCAGATGGTGGCCCGACAGGTTGTGTACGACCAGAAGACTGGCCGCGTTACAGCTGCGGGCAACATCGAGTTGGTCGAGCCAACCGGCAACCGCATCTATGCGGATTCGCTCGACGTCACCGACAACTTCTCGGATGGCTTCCTGCGGGCTCTCCGCCTCGAAACCTCTGACAACACCCGTCTGGTTGCCGAAAGTGCGGAGCGCGTCGGCGGCACGCAGATGATCCTGCACAAGGGCGTCTACACCGCCTGCCTTCCCTGCGCCGAAAATCCGTCTCGTCCGCCGATCTGGCAGGTGAAGGCAGAGCGCGTCGTCCAAGACGGCAAGAAGAAGACGGTTCGGCTGGAGCGGGCTCGCTTCGAGCTGTTCGGCCGGTCACTTGTGACGCTTCCGTTCATCGAAGTGCCGGACAATACGGTGAAGCGTAAATCCGGTTTTTTGTTCCCGCAGTTCCGCTCCGCCGAGAATGTCGGGCTCGGCATTTCCGTCCCCTACTACATCGCCATTGCACCGGATCGCGACGCAACGATCACGACCACCGGCTTCACCAGCCAAGGCGTGCTTCTCGAAGGCGAGGTGCGGCAGCGTTTCGAGCGCGGCCAGGCCAATATTCGTGTCGCCGGCATCAGCCAGATGGCGACGGACAAGTTCACGGCCGGCACCAGTGATGCCGAACGCGATTTCCGTGGCCTGATCGCCTCCAAGGGCGACTTCAAGATCAACCCGCGCTGGTCCTTCGGCTGGGACGTGATGTTCCAGACCGACAACAACTTCGCACGAACCTACGGGGTAGAGGGGCTTAACAGCTCCACCAACACCAACACCCTGTACCTCACGGGTGTGGGCGAGCGTAACTTCTTCGACATGCGCGGTTACTATTTCGACGTTCAAGACGCAGATCTGAACGACACCGCCGAAAAGAAGCAGGCAACTGTCCTGCCGGTCATCGACTACAGCTATTATGCACCGGAACTCGTGGCCGGTGGTCAGCTGTCGGGGACCCTGAACTTCACCTCGCTCTCGCGCTTCTCCGACGAAGCTGCGGACACAAACGGTGATGGCATCAACGACCTTTATCGCGGGCTCAAGGGCAACATGAACCGGCTCTCCGGAGAGTTGGCCTGGGAGCGTACCTTTGATGGTCCCGGCGGCATCCAGATCACACCGCTGCTCGCTGCGCGTGGTGATGTGTTCGGTCTAGCGATGGATGAGCCCAGCAACTATGCGGGTGGCTACACCTCGAATGACGGCCCTGCACGTGCTCTGCTCACCGCAGGTGTCGATGTTCGTTATCCCTGGCTGATCACGACCGGCAACAGCACACATATCATCGAGCCGATTGCGCAGATTTATGCCCGCAACGACGAGGATTTCGCCGGCCAGCTGCCGAACGAGGATTCGCAGAGCCTCGTCTTCGATGCGAGCAACCTGTTCTCGCGCAACAAGTTCTCCGGCTTCGACCGGATCGAGGGTGGCACACGCGCCAACCTCGGCATGCGTTACACCGGAAGCTTCGACAATGGTGTCGGGCTGCGGGCAGTCTTCGGTCAGTCCTACCACCTGGCAGGTCTGAACTCCTATGCGACGGACGACCTGCTGGCCGTCGGATCGGATTCTGGTCTGGAAACGGATGTGTCCGATTTCGTTGCCTCTGCCGGTTTCGAACTGCCGATCGGGTTGTCGATGAGCGCCGGCGTTCGTCTGGATGAGAAGACGCTGGATATCCGCCGAACCGACCTTAACGCGACCTATGCTCAGGATCGCTTCGAGACGAGCCTGACCTTCACGCAGGTCGATGCCCGTCCGGAATACTCGTTCGATAACGACAACCAGACGGTCACCAGCTCGACGACAGTCAAGGTCAATCAGAACTGGTCGGTCTTCGGCTCGGTGAACTATGATATCGATGCAGACGTCTTCAACCGTCGCAGCGTGGGCATTTCCTACGCCGACGAATGCACCGTCTTCTCGATCGAGTACGCGGACAAGTATGATCCGAATGCGGAGACTGCAAACGACTGGACCATCGGCGGCAAGCTTGTCTTCCGTACCCTTGGCGAAATCAATCTGAGCGATACATCGTTCGAGTGATGATGGCTGCCTTGGCAGAGGTCATTGTTTCGCCGCACGGATTGTGCAATCCGTGCGGCAGTTTTAAATTCCGTTGAAAGATGTACGGCGAGGCAGTGCCTCGTTCTCCGGAGAAAGGATGTCAGATGGCTAATGGGAAAAAGGGCACAAGTCTGCTGCTTGCCGGCGTCATCGCGCTGTCCCTGAGCGTGAGCCCAACTCCGATGATTGAACCGGCACAGGCCGCCACGTCGGTCGTCGCTGTCGTCAACAAGACCGCGATCACGAGCAGCGATGTATCGCGCCGTGCGGCGTTCCTCCGGCTTCAGCGCCGCAGTGGCAATCTGCAGAAGATCGCGAAAGAAGAACTCGTCAACGAGGCACTGAAGCGCGAAGAAATCGCTCGGGTCGGGATGTCTGTCAGCACGTCCGAAGTCGATGCGTCGTTCGAGCGTTTTGCCTCGTCCAACAAGATGTCGGTGTCGCAGCTCAACTCCGTACTCGATCAGGCCGGTGTTGGCGCTGCGCATTTCAAGGCCTTCATCGCGGTATCGATGAGCTGGCCTCGTCTCGTCAATGCCCGGTATGGCGCCGGTTCGCGTGGCCGCCTTTCGAACCAGGACCTCGTTACGCGGTTGCTTGAGAACAAGCAAAAACCTGTGACGACGGAGTACTTCCTCAAGCAGGTGGTCTTCGTTGTTCCCGCCTCGAAGAAGGGCATCGTCGGCAAGCGCAAGGCGGAAGCCGAGAAGTCTCGCGCCTCTTTCCCTGGCTGCGATCAGGCCATGGAATTCGCCAAGAATTATCTCGACGTCTCGATCCGTAATCTCGGTCGCGTTCTGGAGCCGGAACTGCCGCCGGAATGGAAGCCGCTGATCGAAAAGGCCAATGGTGGCACGACGTCGACCCGGGTGACGGAGCGCGGCGTTGAGTACCTTGCGATCTGCAACCAGCGCCAGGTATCGGACGACGTCGCCGCCGAAGTCGTGTTCCGTGCCGAGGATATCGGCAAGGAGCAGCAGGGCGAAAACCCGAATTCCGAAAAGTATCTCGAAGAGCTGCGTTCGAAGGCCCAGATCGTAATGCAATAAGCGGCGAAAGGCCGATCCATGAGCAATGGCTCCCTTCCGCTCGCCCTGTCACAGGGTGATCCGGCCGGCATAGGCCCGGACATCGCCCTGCAGGCCTGGCTCAAGCGCAGCGAGAGCCGCGTGCCGCCGTTTATTTACATCGGGGATCCTGCCGCTTTAAAGGTTCGCGCGCGCCAGCTTGAACTGGACATCGACGTTGTGGAAACGGATGCAGCCCAGGCTGTCGAGGTGTTTGACCGGGCAATACCCGTTCTTCCCATTCCGACCGGTGTCGACGTAATGGCGGGCAAGCCGCATGTCGCGAACGCACGCGGGACCATCGCCGCGATTGAGACGGCCGTCTCCCTTTGCCTTGCCGGTGATGTGCGCGCCGTCGTCACCAACCCGATCGCGAAGTCCGTTCTATACGAAGCCGGTTTCGGCTTTCCGGGGCACACCGAATTCCTTGCCGATCTCGCATCCCGTGCCACGGGTACTGCGGTCATGCCGGTGATGATGCTCGCGGGTCCGAAGCTTAGAGCCGTCCCGGTGACCATCCATATCCCCTTGAAAGATGTGCCTAGCGCCCTCAACGAGACATTGATCGTCGAGACCTGCCGTATCGTTGCGAAAGACCTCAGTGCTCGATTTGGTCTTTCCACGCCGCGGCTTGCGGTGGCAGGCCTCAATCCGCATGCCGGTGAAGGTCGGGCAATTGGCCATGAAGACGACGACATGATTCATCCGGCAATTCGGCGGCTACGCGACGAGGGCATCGATGCCTTTGGTCCACTTCCGGCCGACACCATGTTCCATGACGATGCCCGGGCGCGCTACGATGTCGCGATCTGCATGTATCACGATCAGGCGCTCATTCCGGCCAAGGCACTCGGCTTTGACGACAGCGTCAACGTTACACTCGGCCTTCCGTTCATCCGCACATCGCCGGACCATGGCACGGCCTTTGGTCTTGCGGGGAGCGGCTTTGCCAAGGAGACGAGCCTGGTTGCGGCACTTCAACTGGCAGACAGCATGAGCCAGGCTCAAGATGTGTCCCGCTGATGGCCGCGCTTGATGGACTGCCGCCGCTGCGCGACGTGATCGCGCGTCACGGGCTCGATGCCAAGAAGGCACTCGGCCAGAACTTTCTCCTCGACCTCAACCTTACCCAGAAGGTGGCGCGCACCGCCGGCTCCCTTGAAGGCGCGACCGTGATCGAGGTCGGACCGGGTCCGGGTGGCCTGACCCGCGCAATCGTGGCGCTTGGCGCCAAGAAGGTCATTGCGATCGAACGCGACCCACGCTGCCTGCCGGCATTGCAGGAAATCGCCGACCATTACCCGGGGCGTCTTGAGGTGATCGAGGGTGATGCCCTGAAGACGGATTTCGAGACGCTCGCCAAGGGCGAACCGGTCAAGATCATCGCCAACCTGCCCTACAATGTGGGCACGCAGCTGCTTCTGAACTGGCTCCTGCCGGCGCAGTGGCCGCCTTTCTGGCAGTCGCTGACGCTCATGTTCCAGAAGGAAGTGGGACAGCGGATCGTGGCGCGGGAGGACGACAATCACTATGGTCGGCTGGGCGTGCTGTGCGGTTGGCGCACAGATGCGCACATGGCCTTCGACATTCCCCCGCAAGCCTTCACGCCGCCGCCCAAGGTCACCTCGACCGTCGTGCATCTGCAGCCGATCGAGAAGCCCCTGCCCTGCGATGCCGACAAGCTCGAAAAGGTAACGCTCGCGGCGTTCGGACAGCGGCGCAAGATGCTTCGGCAAAGCCTCAAGCCGATTGGCGGAGAGGCACTGCTCGCTCGCGCCGAAATTGACCCGCAACGCCGGGCAGAGACCCTCAGCGTCGAGGAATTCTGCCGCCTCGCCAATCTGATCTGACCGGCGAGGCCGTTTCGTCAGGCTGCCTCGCGCTCACGGCGACGGAAATCGTTTGTGGGCAACTTGAACAGGGCGATCTGGTCGTTCAGGCGATCGGCTTCGGTCGCCACGATTGAGGTTGCCGCACTCGCCTCCTCCACCATGGCTGCGTTCTGCTGCGTCACCTGGTCCATCTGGCTGACAGCCTGGCTGATTTCATTGAGGGCTGCCGACTGCTGCTGAGCCGCTGCCACGATCGCGCTCACCCGCTCGTTGATCTTCGCCACATATTCTTCGATGCCCCGCAGCGTGTCACCCGTCTCCCGCACGAGGCGGACGCCGGCTTCAACTTCACTGGCGGAGCGCGTGATCAGTGCCTTGATCTCGCGAGCCGCATTGGCCGAGCGCTGTGCAAGTTCGCGCACCTCCTGGGCAACGACGGCAAAGCCACGGCCGCTCTCGCCGGCGCGCGCTGCCTCCACCCCTGCGTTAAGGGCGAGGAGATTAGTCTGGAAGGCGATTTCGTCGATGACACTGATGATCTGACCGATCTGCCCCGATGACTGCTCGATATGGTGCATCGCCTTGACGGTATCCGAAACGACGGTCCCGGACTTGTGCGCCGTCACGGTCGCCTCGCGGACGAGATGGCCGGCCTCGACTGCCTGCTGAGTCGAACTCGACATGGCCGTTGTGATCTCGGTGATGGATGCTGCGGCTTCCTCCAATGCCGCTGCCTGTCGTTCCGTACGACGGGCAAGGTCATTGGCGGCAAGTTGCAGTTCCTGGGAGCCGCCATGCAACTGCCCGGTGCTCGTGCGGATCGTCGACATCACGCCGCAAAGCCGCTCCATAGAGCCGTTGAAGCTGGTGCGGAGTGGATCGAGCGATGGTGCAAAGGGCTCGGAGAGGCGAAAACCGATTTCGCCGGACGACAATGCATCCAGACCGGTTGCCAACTGATCCACGGCAAAGGCGATCTCGGCAGCCCGTTCCGCCCGCTCTCGCTCTGCTTCGATCTCGGCCGCCCGCTTGAGCCGTTCTGCCTCTTCCTGCTCCTGCCGCTCCTTCAGCATGCGGGCTTTGGCAAGCTCGATGTATTCAGCCACGGCGCGACCCATCTGACCGATCTCATCCTTGCTTTCGGACTGGATCAGATCCACATCGACGCGCCCGGCGGCAAGGTCGTTCATGGTGCGCGTGAGACGGCGCAGCGGCCTGACGACGGTCATCGAGAGCGAGATGGCGAAGAAGCAGGCGAAGGTCAGGACCGACCCGGTCATACCGGCCACGCGCAGCAAGTGATGATACTCGTCGTCGGCCATCTTCTGGGCATCGACCACAATCGTCGCCAGGGTCTCGTTTTCAAGCTCTTTCAGACGCTCTATGCGGCGGGCGGAACGCTCGAGCCACTCCCGCGTATCGAGCGCACTCAGATCAGCGGCCAGCCCGCCCACCATCATCTTCGAGCGAATGGCCTCGACGGCATCGGAGTCGGGTGTATGGAGAGACTGGCGATAGTGCTCCCGGTCTTCATCCGGAAGCAGTTCGAGGTACTGGTCGATCAGTGACTTCTGCGAGCCAAACATCGCGACGAAATCGAAGTAGTGCGCCTCGTCGAACTTGCCGTCTGAGATAAAGGCATGACCCAGATTGCGCTCCTGGCCTGCCACTTCCTTGGCGTTCATCAGGAGGTTATAGGCCATCATCTTGCCAACGACCCCCTTGGCACCTGCGGCGAGCGAGAACTCGCGCGACACGTTCATCAAACGGTGGACGAGATCCGTGTAGTAGACGAACACATCGGTCGGTGAGGCAGAGAGGCCGTCTGTCGATGAGCGCATCTCAGGAAGTCTGGCAAGAACCGCCTCAAGCTCCTGCTCGTGACGCAGGAGAACCGGATCCCCTTCTTCCCTGATATCTGCAAGGACCTGATCCATCTTCGTCAGCGATGGCGCTGCATCGTTACGCGCCGCCTCGAGTTCCTGGCGATGTTCGCTACCCTTCGAAGCGAGAACGCCGACCGCTTCTGCCCGCTCCGCCTGCAAGGCATGCACAAAGTCGCCGATCACCCCGAGGTCGGCGCTGACAATGTTCAGGTGGCGTGCGTGCTGATAGGCGGTGAACGTGGTGTTGATTTCCACAAAGGCAAGACCGGCCAGCGCCACGAGCGGTATGGCAAGCGCTACCGCCAGGCGCCACGTGACAGAGACATCCTTCAGTCGCATTTCGATCCCCAGCATTCCAGGAGCGCATCGGCTCCACAACCTTAACGTCAGGAAAAGTCTGCGATACAATGGTTAAACATTAGGTCTGCTTTATATGTGCAAATTGAGGTAAGCCGGATTTTCTTCTGATTTCTTGAGCGTTCAACGTTTCAACGCCGGGTTTTCCGTCTCCTCGGTCAACCACGTGGCAAGCAATCTTACGGCCTCGCTCCCGCTGCCGGGGACCAGCCAATAGCCGCGCCCGGGAACCGTCACCGTCTCTCCGGCGGTCACGAGGAGATTGGCGTCGAGAAGATGATCGACAACGCCCAGCCAGCCCAAGGCTACGCCCTGCCCTGCCATCGCGGCCTGGATGACCAGTGCGTAGGTGTTGAAGCGCAGGTCGCCGGCACCGTCCTGCTGCGTGCGAGGCATGCCACGCTTTTCGAGATAGGCCGGCCAGTCGAGCCAGGGTGATACACCCTCGGCTTCCAGATGGATCAGGGGTACGTGTTCCGTCAACAGACCACTTGGACCGGTTTCAGTACGGGCCAGCGCCGGAGTGCAGACGGGAACGACGTGCTCCGGGATCAGCAAGCGCGCTTCCGGCCCGAATTCGGCACCAGCTCCGAAGGCAACCGCCAGATCGGCATCTTCGCGCCAGTGCTGGGCAAGACGTTGGGTCGCGACGATATGCAGATCGATCTCCGGGTGGCTCTGGCGGAAGGCGTGCATGCGGGGGATGAGCCAGAGGCTCGAAAAGGCATAGTCCGTCGCAAGCCGCACGGTCGGGCGTCGGCGGGCAGCCCGCAGGCTGCGCTGCAAGGTGTCGACCTCCGACACCGTGCGCTCTGCAATGGAAAGCAGCCGCCGCCCTTCTTCAGTAAAGCGGACGCCCCGGTGCAGGCGCTGGAGGAGCGGCAGACCAAACCGCTCTTCGAGGAGGCGGATCTGATAGCTGACGGCCGGCTGGCTGAGGCCGAGCGCTTCGGCAGCAGATGAAAGCGAACCCTTGCGGTCGACCTCCACCAGCAGGCGCATCCAGGCCAGATCGACGGAAGGCTCAGACATAGAAGCAGCTTATGTCAAACATCAAAAATCTCCTGCTTCACAGGTGGAGGTCCCCCATCTTCAATAAGGCCATACAATATCACACAAAGAGGGAACCACCATGCGCAAGACACTCGAAAACGGCACCCGCCTCGGCGGACTGGCCGCCCTGGCCATTGTTCTCATGACAAGCACCGCTTCAGCCAGTGACGCCGAAACCTGCAAGGCCGTGCGTCTGTCGGATCCGGGCTGGACCGACATCACGGCGACGAATGGCGTTGCATCGGTCGTGCTCGATGCGCTCGGCTACCAGCCCGACGTCAAGACGCTTTCGGTACCGATCGGCTACCAGTCGATGAAGAATGGCGAGATCGACGTCTTCCTCGGCAACTGGATGCCGGCCCAGAAGGCCTTCATCGACGATCTGACGAAGGCCAAGGCCAT
>JAIXSF010000479.1 GCA_027484835.1 Rhizobiaceae bacterium
CATCATCTTCGTCGCAGCCGTCGGCCCCCTGCTCGTCATGGTGCTCTATTCGTTCCTGGAAAAGGGCGACTACGGTGACGTCAAGTTCGGCACTTTCTCGCTCGAAGGCTGGACCTCGGTCTTCCTGCAGCGGGATATCTTCGATGACACTTTGGGCATTGCGGATGCCCATCTCGCGATCTTCTGGCGCTCGATCAAACTGTCGCTGCAGACCACCATCTTCACCCTGATCCTCGGTTTCCCGACCGCCTACTTCATCGCCACGCGGCCGGCGCGCTCCCGCGAGATCTGGGTCTTCCTGATCACGATTCCGTTCTGGACCAACCTGCTGATCCGCACCTTCGCCATGCAGCAGGTCATCCGCAATGAAGGCATCCTCAACAACATCCTGATCTGGCTCGGCATCATCGATACGCCCTTGCAGATCATCTACACCGACACGGCCACTCTGCTCGGCATGACCTACGTCTACCTGCCGCTGATGGTGCTGCCGCTTTATGCCTCGATCGAGAAGCTGGATTTCCGCCTGGTCGAAGCCGGATACGACCTCTACGCCAACCGTCTGCAGGTGCTCTGGCGCATCGTCATTCCGCTGGTGAAGCCCGGCCTGATTGCAGGCTCCATCCTCGTCTTCATTCCCTCGCTCGGTGCCTATGTCATTCCGCGCGTCCTCGGCGGCGGCAAGAACCTGATGCTGGGCAATCTGATCGAATTGCAGTTCGGTGCCGGACGCAATTGGCCACTGGGTGCTGCCATGTCGATCACGCTGATGGCGCTGGTGATGATTGCCCTGCTCTTCTATGTCCGCAACGCCGCAAAGTCGGGGGTGCGTCATGGCTGAACGTCGCTTCGACATCCGCTCCCAGCCCGGTTTCGGCCTGATCGCGCTCTTCACCTTCTTCTCGCTTTATCTGCCGATCGCGACCCTGGTTGCCTATTCGTTCAACGCCAATGACTCGCTGGCCACCTGGGGCGGTTTCTCGCTGCGCTGGTTTGCGTCTGCCTTTGAAAACGGAGCGGCTCAGGAAGCCGCTTTGCGCTCGGTGGTCATTGCGCTGTGGGCGGCAGGCCTTGCAACGATCGCGGCCACAATGGCAGCGCTGGCCACCACCCGCACCGAGCCCTACCGCGGCCTGACTGCCAAATATGCGATCATCAACCAGCCGCTGATGATCCCGGAAATCGTCACCGCCGTGGCGCTCCTGATCGTCTTCTCGCGCATCAAGGTCTGGACCGGTTATTCCGGCCTCGGATACCTGATCATGGCCCATACGGCCTTCTGCATTCCCTTCGCCTATCTGCCGATCCGGGCAAGGCTGGAAAGCATGGACCTGACGCTCGAACGGGCGGCGGCAGACCTCTATGCCACGCCGTGGCAGGCCTTCCGCTTCGTCACCCTGCCGCTGCTGCGGCCCGCAATCATCGCCGGCTTCATGCTTGCCTTCGTGATTTCGCTGGATGACGTGGTCATCACCGAATTCGTCAAATCCGGTGGGCAGGACACGCTGCCCACCTACATGCTCGGCCAGATTCGCCGCGAAACGACGCCGGAGATCAACGCGATTGCCACGATCTTCCTTGCCGCTTCCACGCTGCTGATCGTGATCTTCTTCTTCATCAACCGGCGCAAGCCGCAAGCATAAAAGCAACCAACAGAGAGGAACGGAAATGACAAAGAAATGGATGACGACCACGGCGATCGCCGCCATCTCGGTGCTGGGTTTGGCAGGAGCGGCGTCTGCCGCGGGCGAACTCAACATCTATAACTGGGGCGACTACACCAGCCCCGAGATGATCAAGAAGTTCGAGGAGCAGTTCGACGTTAAGGTCACGGTGACGGACTACGACTCCAACGACACGGCGCTCGCCAAGGTCCGTGCCGGCGGCCATGGTTTCGACATCGTCGTGCCGTCGGCCAACTACATGCCGATCTGGATCAGCGAAGGCCTGCTTCTGGAAGCCCGTCCTGACCAGATGGAGAACTTCAAGAATGTCGACCCGCGCTGGGCCGATGTCGAGTGGGATCCGGGCCGTCGCTATTCCGTGCCGTGGCAGTGGGGTGTGACCGGCATCGGCGTCAACACCAAGTTCTACAAGGGCGATCTGAACACCTCGGCCATCTTCCTCGACCCGCCGGAAGAACTGGTTGGCAAGATCAACGTCACGCCTGAGATGAACGACGTGCTCTTCGCCACCATCAAGTATTTTGGCGGCAGCTGGTGCACGACCGACAAGGAAGTCCTCGTGAAGGTCCGCGACAAGCTCGTGGAAGCCAAGGCCAAGTGGCTCGCCATGGATTACAGCGTCACCGACAAGCTGCCGACCGGCGACTATGCCGGCGTCTACTACTGGAACGGCGCCATCATGCGCTCGCGCCTGCAGAACCCCGAGGTCAAGTTCGGCTATCCCAAGGAAGGCTTCCCCGTCTTCATGGATAGCGCCGCCATCCTCAAGGACGCAAAGAACCCCGACAACGCCAAGGCCTTCCTGAATTTCATCATGGCTCCTGAAAACGCCGCCATGATTTCGAACTTCGCCAAGTATGCAAACGGCATCAAGGGTTCGGAGCAGTTCATGGACCCGGCGATGAAGGACGCACCGGAGCTCGTCATTCCGGCCGAACTCGAAAAGGCCGGCGAATTCCTGCTGACCTGCGAACCGGCAGTGCAGGAGCTCTACACGAAGATCTGGACCGAAGTTCAGAAGTAACTCCGATCCGCATTTGAAAAAGACGTAAAAACGGGAGGGCTTGATTGCCCTCCCGCAGGAGGAGCATGCCGAAATGACAACGCGTTTTGCCGAGGCATACGGGTTCGAAAGAAGCGCCGTGACGCTGGACAACTGGCGCACGGCCCCGTTCAGCCGCTTCAGCTTCGGCCATGTCGAGGAAGTCGTTCCCAGTGCACCGGTTGCGGCGACCGCCGAGCAACCGGAGGGCCATCCCGTTCGATCCGACCTGCTCGCTCAGGCACTGCCCCAAGGGCTTGCCGGCCAGCTTAATGTTGGCGCCTATCTTGATTATGCCCATACCGACGCCTTCGTGGTGATGAAGGCGGGGAAAATTGTCGCCGAATACTATGCGGCACATGCCGGTGTCGACCAGCGCCACATCGTTTTCTCGATCAGCAAGTCGCTCACCGCCCTCGTCATCGCCGCGCTCGAAGCCGATGGCCTGATGGATCAGAATGCGCCGGTAACCGATCTGCTGCCGGAAGCAGCCGGCTCCGCCTATGGCGACTGCACCATCCGCGATGTGCTCGACATGCGCGTCAGCCTCGCCTTCGACGAGGCCTATCTCAACACCGACGGCGCCTATGCCCGTTATCGCCGTGCCACACTGTGGAACCCGGCAGACAAGAGCCAGCCGAACGAGACGCTGCTTGCCTTTCTGATGACGCTTCAGAAGGATGCCCATCCGCACGGCGGCGCCCATTTCTATGCCTCGCCCAATTCCGACCTGCTCGGCGTCCTGATCGAGCGCGCCACGGGCGAGCGCTACGCAGATGTTCTTTCCGACCGCATTTGGAAACCGCTCGGCGCGAAAAACCACGCGAGCGTCACCGTCGATGCCGAAGGCACGGCGCGGGCCGCTGGCGGCATCTCGGTCACTGCACGCGATCTCGCCCGTGTCGGCGAGATGCTGCGAAACGGCGGTACCGTCGAAGGGAAGCGCATCATCCCCGAAACGTGGCTCGCCGACATGCTGACGGCAGGCGATCACCAGGCCTGGCTCGACGGCAAATCCAACTTCTTCCCCAAGGGGCGTTATCGCAGCCAGTGGTACCAGTCCGGTGAACCCGACGGCGCCTTCTGCGCCATCGGCATCCACGGCCAGTGGCTCTATGTCGACCCATCGACCGAGACCGTGATCGTCAAGCTCTCCTCCCAGCCCAACCCGCTGGACGACGAGCTGAAGCACGACAATTTCGCCTTTTTCCGCACGCTCAGCGCCTGGACCGCATGAGATCAGAGGAGCCTGAAATGGCAACCACCGCAGACATCATCATCACCAACGGCCGCGTCCTCACGATGGATAGCAGCTCGCCCCGCGCCGAGGCCGTGGCTCTTGCCGGCAACCGCATTCTCGCGGTCGGCAGTGCAGCCGAGGTTCAGGCTCTGGCAGGCCCGAACACCCGGCAGATCGATGCCCGGGGCGCGACTGTCATGCCCGGTTTCAACGAAGCCCATATGCACATCTTCCCCGGCTCGGTATCGCTGCGCCAGTTGAACCTGCATGGCATTCAGGGTTTCGACGCCCTCAAGGCAGCAATCCTCGACTATGCAGAGAAGAACCCGGACGAGCCGCTGTTGATGGGCTTCTCCGCCGACTACTCGATCATTTCGCTCACCGAACCCTGCACCCGCCATCACCTGGATGCGATCCTGCCGGACCGCCCTTTCATGATGTTCGCGCCGGACCATCACACCGCCTGGGCCAACACGGCAGCACTGGACAAGGCGGGCATACTGCAGGGCAAGGATGTCGGCATCGGTAACGAGATCGTCATGGGGCCTGACGGTCTGGCCAATGGCGAGCTGCGCGAAGGCAATGCCTTCGGCCCGGTCTCGGCGCTCGCCTCCACCGGCGGTCGCGAAGAGTTGGGCATGGTGACCGGCATGGACCCCGAGAATGTCACGCCGGAGCAGTTCGCCCTCGACCGCGCCATCCTCAAGGCCGGCCTCGACTACTGCGCCTCCTGGGGCGTCACCTCGATCCAGAATTTCGACGGCAATCATTATCAGTTGCGCCTGATGCGGGACCTGGAGCTTTCGGGCGAACTCTCCTGCCGCATCCGCATCCCGTATCACATGAAGAACTTCATGGCGCTTGAGGATCTCGACAAGGCGGGCGGCTGGAAGAAGGAATTCGCCACCGACATGCTGCGCGGCGATTTCGTCAAGGTCTTCATGGACGGTGTGCTCGACAGCCAGACGGCCTACATGCTGGACGGTTACGGCGACCGGCCGGGCTATACCTATGAGCCGCTTTTCACGCCGGACGCCTTCAATGCCATCGCCACCAAGGCTGATGCGCTGGGCCTCCAGGTTGCAGTCCACGCGATCGGCAGTGCCGCCATCCGCCAGACACTCGACGGCTACGAGGCTGCCGTGAAGGCGAACGGCAAGCGCAACAACCGCCACCGCATCGAGCACATCGAAATCATCCATCCGGATGATATCCCGCGCTTTGCCGAACTCGACATCGTCGCCTCCATGCAGCCCGTTCATTACCCCGGCGGCACCTGCTTCCCGGCGGAACCGACGACGGCAAAGATCGGCGAGGATCGCTGGGACGAGGCCTATGCCTGGCGGACCATGAAGGACGCAGGCGCGCCCGTCGTATTCGCCTCAGACTGGCCGGTCTCCCCGGTATCGCCCTTCCAGTGCATCCAGGATGCGCTGACGCGCAAACCCTGGAAAGAGGGCCTGAAGGACCAGCGCTTCTCGCTAATGGAAGCACTCGAAGCCTATACCGCGATCGGCGCCTGGGTGGAGTTCATGGAAGACCGCAAGGGCATGCTGAAGCCGGGCTACCTTGCCGACGTCGTGATCCTCACCAAGGACATCGAAACCGTCGCGCCCGATGACATCATGGACACCGTCCGACCCGCCGTCACCATCTGCGACGGTCGCATCACTTTCCAGGCCTGAAGAAAGACAAAACCTATGAGCGCCGATCTCGTCATCCACAACGCCCGCATCCTATCCATGGATGACGAGCATCCGCGCGCAGAAGCGATCGCGCTCAATGCTAATCGCATCACTGCCGTGGGAAGGAATTCGGACATTCTGGCCCTTGTCGGCTCGAACACCCGCGTGGTCGATGCAGGCGGTGCGACCGTTCTGCCGGGCTTCAACGAGGCCCATATGCACATCTTCGGCGGTTCGGTCTCGCTCGGCGAACTCTCGCTGTTTGGCGTGAAGGGCTTCGACACCCTGTCGAAGGCCCTGAAGGACTACGCGGCAGCCAACCCTGACCTGCCGCTGCTTATCGCCCAGACGGCGGATTACACGATCCTCTCGGACAACGAACGCGTTACCCGCCACCATCTTGACCGCATCATCCCCGACCGGCCGTTTCTGATGTTTGCACCGGATCACCATACCGCCTGGGCCAACACGATTGCTCTTGAGAAAGCCGGGATCCTTCACGGCCGTGATGTCGGCGTCGGCAACGAGATCGTGATGGGTGAAGACGGGCTGGCCACAGGCGAGCTGCGCGAGACCAACGCCATCCGGCCGGTCGCCTGCATGGGCGTGACCGGCGGCCGCGAAGGCCTCGGCGTCGGCACCGGCGGCGATCCCGAGCACGTGACGCCAGAAGAGCGCGCCGGAGACATCACCGTCATCAAGAAGGGCCTCGCCTACTGCGCTTCGCTCGGCATCACCTCTTTCCAGAACATGGACGGAAACCTCTATCAGCTGGAAATGCTGGACGAGATCGACAGGACCGAAGGCCTGCCGGTGCGCGTGCGCATGCCCTACCACATGAAGAACTTCATGCCGCTTTCGGATCTTGAGGAAAAGGCCGCCGTCTGGAAGGCCCGCTTCGACACGGACACGCTGCGCTCCAACTTCGTCAAGCTGTTCATGGACGGTGTGACGGAGGGCGAGACGGCCGTCTTCGTCGATGACTACGCCCACAAGCCGGGCTGGAAGGGCGATCCGCTCTTCTCAGGCGAAGCCTTCAACGCGGTGGCAGCGGAGGCAAACCGGCTCGGAATGCCGGTCGCCGTGCATGCGATCGGTGACGGCGCGGTTCGTATGGTGCTCGATGGCTACGAGGCGTCGATCAACGCCAATGGCCGGAGCGACATGCGCAACCGGATCGAACACATCGAAGTGGTTCATCCCGACGATATCAAGCGCTTTGCCGAAACGGGCACGATCGCCTCGATGCAGCCCACCCATCCGCCTGGATCGGCAGGCCTGCCACTCGAACCCTATCTCACCTATATCGGCCGCGAGCGCTGGCCTTACGCCTTTGCATGGAAGACGCTCGTCGATGCCGGTGCAAAGATCGTTTTCGCCACCGACTGGCCGGTCTCGCCGCTACCGCCGCTGAGCTGCATCGGTGATGCGATGACGAGGCAGCCTTGGGCGGATGACATGCCGGACCATCGCCTGAGCCTGCACGACACGCTGGCCGCCTACACCCGCACCGGCGCCTGGGTTGAATACATGGAAGACCGCAAGGGGGTGCTGAAACCGGGCTATCTCGCCGATGTCGTGCTCCTGTCCGGCGACATAGAGGCGACCGAACCGGAAGCCATCGCTGCCCTGTCGCCCGTACTCACCATCTGTGATGGCCGCGTTACCTTCGATGCCGGAGGAGGTCGATGAGCGAAACGGCGGAGGCGACGCACAAGGAAACGACCGCCACGCGCGGTCGCCCTGCTGGAGCGACCCGCAAGGGTCTGGAAACCCGTGTTCGCATCATCAAGGGTGCCCGTGAAGCGCTGGAAGACGGCGGCATGGAGGCGCTGACCACCAGGCGCATAGCCGCCTCTGCCGGCGTCAAGCTTGCAACGCTGCACTACTACTTCGACAGCAAGGAGAGCCTTCTGCTTGCCGTGCTTGAAGACCTGATCGCCGACATGGACTCGGCCTATCGCGCCGATGTGGCGCTACCGCCAGAACCCGAGGATCGGGTCGAAGCGTTGATCCGGGCCAGCTGGCGCTACATCCAGCGCACCCGCAACAAGCAGATCGCCCAGACGGAGCTGACCCTTTATGCGCTGCGGACCCGGGGGTCCGAGTGGCTCGCGGCAAAACAGTACAACGCCTATATCGATTTCTACGGCCACCTCGTCTTCGAAGACGACAGCGACGAAGAGCTTCGCCGGATCGGCCGCGCCGTCGGCCGGCAGATGCTGATCGGCATCGACGGGATCATCCTGCAGAGCTATGCCCTCGAGGATCTCTCCGCCTCCAATGAGGACATCGAAGCCCTCATCATCGCCATGCGCGGCTATCTCCGCCGCCTGATGGCAGAGCGTGCCAAGGCGCGTTAGCCGAGCCCCCAGATCCGCTTTGCATTGCCCGAGAAGAGCTTGTCCTTCTCCTCAATCGTGCAGTCATGCAGCAACGCCTGCGTCGTCGCGACCCAGGTCGAAAGCCCGCCGCCCAATGTGCAGACCGGCCAGTCCGAACCCCATATCGCACGGTCGAAACCGAAGGATGCGATCGTGTGATCGAAATAGGGTTTGAGGTCTTCGAGCGTCCAGTTCTCCAGATCGCCATAGGCCGGGATGCCGGAGATCTTCACCCGCACGTTTTCGCGGCTGGCAATGTCGGTGATCCCGGTCTTCCACGTGTCATAGCCATGCCCCTTGATGTCGGGCACGCCGCAATGGTCGAGGATGAAGGTAACGTCGGGCGCAAGATCGACCAGTGCCTTCGCCTTCTCGATCTGATGCGGCAGCATGCAGAGATCGAAGGTAAGCCCCGTGCCTGAGAGCCGCTTCACATTCTCCCGAAACAGCGCCCCTTCGGACACATCATCCGGCACGACATGCAGCACGCGGCGGAAGCCTTTCACGAAAGGGTTAGCGCGCTGCGCCTCCAGATAGGCGGCAAAATCAGGATCTTCCGGCCGGCAGGAGGCGATCACCCCGCGCAGCAGGCTGTCGGGCGCGCGGGACAGGTCCTGGACCATCTCGGTTTCCGCGGGAATGTCCGCTGGCGCGACATCCACTTCCATGTGCAGTACCGAGGAGATCCCGAGCCGACGCGCCTCCCGCGAATAGGTCTCCCACGTGAAGTCGGCATCCAGCGCCGGCACATCCTTCAGCCAGGGATAGCTCAGCCGGTCGCGATAGATCAGATGGAGATGGGTATCGATGATCATGACAGGCCCCTCCCAAGGCCGTTGAAACTTAATTCCTATCCGACATGTCGGCCCCGAGCCCGGCGCCGGCAAGCTCGGAAATCCGCCGCGCCGTCTCGGTCAGCACCTCGATGGTGCGGGTGATATCAGGCGCTTCTGGCGCATTGATGATGGTGATGTAAGGCACGGTGAGCGCGCCCAGGGCCTCGCCATCGGCACTGACGATCGGTGCCGAGAGATTGACGACGCCAGCCGTCTGCGCGCTTGGCATCATCTCGTAGCCGCGCGCCCTGATCTGGTCGAGCCGAGCGATGAAAGCCTCTGTCATTCGCCCGTCCGGGCCGCCGCTCGCCACATGCTCGGCAACCATCATCGCCCGCACCTCCGGACTGCGGAAGGCGAGCAAAACGTGGCCGGAGCCGGTGTCGAACAGGCCCATTCGTGAACCGACCCGGATCGAAATACCCCAGTAGCCCGGCGCCTCCAGTTGCGCGATGACCACGGGATGTCCCCGGTCATAAACGACGATATGGTTTTCCTGCCGGGTGATCTCGGCCAGCTCCCGCATCAGCGGCATGGCGAGCGAAGCAAGCCGCCGCGTCGGCGCGTGCAGTTGCGCGAGACCAAAAAGCTTCAGCGTCAACACGTAACGGTCACCATCGAGCCGCCCGACATAGCCGCGCTTCACCAGCCGATCGAGCATCCGGTAGAATTCGTTGGGACTGCGGTCGAGTTTCTTGGCGATCTCGGCCTGGCTCAAGCCCCCATCGACACCGGCCAGGAGCTCGATGATGTCGAGCCCCTTGTCGAGCGCCGGGGCCCGATACCGGTCATGGTCGAGGTCATTCACCTAATTTCTCTCCCTCAACTCGACCGACTGGCCTTGACGTCCATGAATAAATGTTTTGCATATGAATGATGCTCGCATCGGCGCCGGCAATATGCAAGAGCCGAATGGTGCGGGAGGACAAGTTCACAGATGCGATGCCGACGAGAGCGGCAACGCATCACAGAGTGGATCGGCGGAGGAGCCAAGACCATGAGCCTGCCCCTTGAGAACAAGCATGTGCTGGTGACGGCCGCCGGTCAGGGCATTGGCCGCGCGAGCGCCATCGCCTTTGCCAGCGCTGGTGCGACCGTCGTCGCAACCGACATCAACATGGAAGCTCTGGCAACGCTGGACGGCGAGGCTGGCATCACCACACGACAGCTCGACGTCCTGAGAGACGATGCGGTCAAGGCCGTGGTCGCCGAAACCGGGCCGTTCGATGTGCTGTTCAATTGCGCCGGCGTGGTCCATGGCGGAACGGTCATGGACATGGCCGACAAGGATCTTGATTTCGCCTTCGACCTCAATGTCCGCGCCATGATCCGCACCATCCGTGCGGTCCTGCCCGCGATGCTGGAGCGCGGCGACGGATCGATCATCAACATGGCCTCCGTGGCCAGCACCATCAAAGGCGTACCGAACCGCTTCGCCTACACGGTCACCAAGGCAGCCGTGATCGGCCTCACCAAGTCGGTCGCAGCCGACTATGTGACGCAGGGCATCCGCTGCAATGCCATCTGCCCAGGCACCGTCGAAAGCCCCTCGCTGCAGGACCGCATGCGCGCTCAAGGCGACTATGACGCCGCCCGCGCCGCCTTCATCGCCCGCCAGCCCATGGGGCGCCTGGGCACCCCGGAAGAAATCGCCGACCTTGCCGTCTATCTCGCCGGCGCCACCTACACTTCGGGCCAAGCCTATGCCATCGACGGCGGCTGGACGATCTAATATTCAGGAAGGAACAAGACCATGAAACTGATGCGCGTCGGCCCGCTCGGCCAGGAAAAGCCTGCGATCCTCGACAAGGACGGCAAGGTGCGTGACCTCTCCGCCCATGTGACCGATATCGGCGGCGCTGCCATCTCGCCGGAGGGCCTGGCCAGGATTGCTGCTCTTGACCTCTCCTCGCTGCCGGAAATCGCCGCCGACCGCATCGGCGCCTGCGTCGCAGGCACCGGCAAGTTCATCTGCATTGGCCTCAACTATTCCGACCACGCAGCCGAAACCGGCGCTGCCGTGCCGCCGGAGCCGGTCATCTTCATGAAGGCGACATCCGCCATTTGTGGCCCGAACGACGACGTCCTGATCCCGCGTACGTCGGAAAAGACCGACTGGGAAGTCGAACTCGGCGTCGTCATCGGCAAGACCGCGAAATATGTCTCGGACGCCGACGCCATGGAGTACGTCGCCGGCTACTGCGTCTCCCACGACGTGTCAGAGCGCGCCTTCCAGACGGAACGCGCGGGTCAGTGGACCAAGGGCAAGTCCTGCGACACCTTTGGCCCGATCGGCCCCTGGCTCGTCACCAAGGACGAAATATCAGATCCGCAGAACCTCAAGATGTGGCTCTCGGTAAACGGCAAGATGATGCAGGACGGCTCGTCCAAGACCATGGTCTACGGCGTCGCCCACCTCGTCTCCTACCTCAGCCAGTTCATGAGCCTGCATCCCGGCGATGTCATCTCCACCGGCACCCCTCCGGGCGTCGGCCTCGGCATGAAGCCGCCGCAGTTCCTCAAGGCCGGCGACGTGGTCGAGCTCGGCATCGAGGGGTTGGGCACGCAGAAGCAGACGTTCAAGGCGGATGTCTGAGTTGAACTTTTAGGACCGCTTTTGACCCCGCCCTCGTGGCGGGGTCCTCAGTTGCACGCAGATGCGGTCAAGAATTCAGCCAGTCTCGATGAACGCGCTAAGCTACGTCCTTCACACGGATCTCGATCTCGAGCCGCGCCGCTGATGCGATGTTAAACAGTGCATCAAGTGAAAATTTCGAGAGCTTGCCGCGTAGCAGATCATTGGTGCGCGGACGGGTCAGCCCGAGTCGCTTGGCTGCCTCATCCTGCGAGAGCCCCCATCCGAGAACAGCATTGCGGATTTCTAAAAGCAGAGCTGAACGCGCCTTTAGATTGGCCGCTTCCTGCTCGGTGTCAGAGAGGGCGTCCCAGACGCTAACATCAATCTCTTCGCTCATATTTCCTGCTTCCATCGCTTCAGCCTCTGAATGGCAAGATCGATATCTTTCTTAGGTGTAGCCTGTGTCTTCTTCTGGAAGGCATGCAACACCAGAACCCTGTCCTCCAATGTCGCCAGGTAGACGATCCGGAAAGCCCCGGAAGCTTCACGGATTCTGATTTCCCGGACACCGGCACCGATAGTCGGCATCGGTTTCCAGTCATCTGGATCCAGACCGCGTTGGACGAGCTCCAACTGCCAACCGGCATCAATCCGGGCGTCCTCGGGAAACGCACGAACATCCGCTCTGCTACTTCCAAGCCACTGGATCAGCTTCATGCGGCCAATGTATCAAAACGGGTACAGCGCTGCCAATAAAAAAGCCGGGCATGACGCCCGGCTTTTGCTTCAGATGTTTATGAGATCAGCATCTCGCAAGGGCTCAAAAACTGTAATTCACGCCAACCCGGAACAGGTGGCTGGAAGGGTCGGACTTGTAGCTATCAGTCGGGCTGACCGTTCCGATCGGCGAGGTACGCGACTTGTAGTCGGTGTAGAGATATTCAGCCTTGAAGCTCAGCGCTTCGGTCATGGCATATTCGGCACCCACGCCGGCGACGTAGCCGAAATATGTCTGCTGGTCTTCGCCCACGATGGCGCCCTGAACCGGGTCAACACCACCCTTGCCACCGGCGACCGCCAGACCACCGGTCACGTAGAGCAGCGTCCGGTCGAAAGCGACACCGACGCGAGCACGTGCCGTGCCCTGCCAGCCGAGTTCGAAATTGCAGTTCTGCGAGGGAAAGCCCGCGCAGGCCTTGTCGCCCTTGATCTTCGCCCAGGAAACGTCGGCTTCGACGCCATAGACCATGTTGCCGTTCTGGATGTTATAGCCCGCCGTCACGCCGGCGAGGCCACCGCGCAAGGGCGTTTCGGAAAACAGCGTGCCTGAGCCGGTCTGTGTTTCCACTTCGCCGACGGCACCACCGCCGACAACACCGACATAGCCGCCGCCCCAGTCGTGAATGATATCAGCGACATCGCCCTGCGGCAGCAGCGGTAGTGGTGCATCAGATGAATTGAGGTCGGCTGCCGTCGCTGCCGTTGCGATAAACCCGGCGGAAATGCCGGCAAGAAACACCCTGATGCTCACGAAAACTCCTGCGGTCACACTGGCCACCATCTAAGTGGCTTATGGTTAACGTCCGGTTTTCATGGCAACCCATGGAAGAAAAAAGCCGGGCGTCACCACCCGGCTTTAAAGATTTGGTCTGATCCGAAGCTTACTTGATCAACGGCAGGATGCTGTCGATCGACTTCTTCGCGTCACCATAGAACATCCGCGTATTCTCCTTGTAGAACAGCGGGTTCTCGATGCCGGAGTAACCTGTCCCCTGGCCGCGCTTGGAGACGAAGACCTGCTTTGCCTTCCACACTTCCAGAACCGGCATACCGGCGATCGGCGAGTTCGGGTCTTCCTGGGCGGCCGGGTTGACGATGTCGTTCGAGCCGATGACGATGACAACATCCGTCTCGGGGAAGTCCTCGTTGATCTCGTCCATCTCGAGAACGATGTCATAGGGCACCTTGGCTTCGGCGAGCAGCACGTTCATGTGGCCCGGCAGGCGACCGGCGACCGGATGGATCGCAAAGCGCACCGTCTTGCCGGCAGCACGCAGCTTGCGGGTCAGCTCCGAGACCGTTTGCTGCGCCTGCGCGACCGCCATGCCGTAGCCTGGAACGATGATGACGCTGTCGGCATCGTTCAGCGCCTTGGCAACACCGTCGCCGTCGATCGCGATCTGCTCGCCCACGACTTCCATCTGCGGTCCGGTCGTGCCACCAAAGCCGCCGAGGATGACCGAGACGAAGCTGCGGTTCATCGCCTTGCACATGATGTAGGAGAGGATCGCACCGGACGAACCGACCAGCGCGCCAACGACGATCAGCAGATCGTTCGACAGCGAGAAGCCGATGGCCGCAGCCGCCCAGCCGGAATAGCTGTTGAGCATCGAGACGACGACCGGCATGTCGGCACCGCCGATGCCCATGATCAGGTGGTAGCCGATGAAGAGCGCCAGAAGCGTCATCAGGATCAGCGTCCAGCTGCCGGCACCATTGAAATAAAGCACCAGCAGGATCAGCGAGCCGAGCGCCGCACCGGCGTTCAGCATATGGCCGCCGGGCAGCTTCTTCGCCTTGCCATCAACCTTACCGGCAAGCTTGCCATAGGCGACGACCGAGCCGGTGAAGGTGACAGCACCGATAAAGACGCCGAGGAAGACCTCGATCTTCAACACGGCGATTTCGGCTCCAGTCTTTTGAGCGATCTTGAGCGCGAAGCCGGCAAAGTCGGCAAACGGGTTCGCCTGACCGGCCTGAGCCGCGCACGCCACGGCGCTTAGCGGATCGCAAGTGTTGAGGCCGGCATCGGCAAGCGTGCTGGCGATGCGCCACATCTCGATTTCGGCATTGAAGCCGATGAAGACGGCAGCCAGACCGACCAGCGAATGCATGGCGGCCACAAGCTGCGGCATCTCCGTCATCTGCACGCGCTGGGCAACGACCCAGCCGATACCGCCGCCAATGGCGATCATGACGACCGAGACGAACCAGTTACCGGCACCAGGGCCGTAAAGCGTCGCGACAACCGCGAGCCCCATGCCGACGATGCCATACCAGACGGCGCGCTTGGCGCTTTCCTGGCCCGAGAGCCCGCCGAGAGACAAGATGAAGAGAACGGCTGCGACGACATAGGCCGCTGTGGTGAATCCGTATTCCATGTGTGTGTCCCCTCCCCTAACTCAAGACTTCTGGAACATGGCGAGCATGCGCCGGGTGACCATGA
>JAIXSF010000250.1 GCA_027484835.1 Rhizobiaceae bacterium
ATTGCCTGCCAGTCTTGCCGGCCACCGAGAACGCGCAGGATGGTCACCTGCCCTGACAGATCCACATAGACAATCAGATGGCTGCGATAGGGATAGATCCGGACCGGGGGTGAAAACTCGAGGCGCTCGCGAAACAGCGTCGGAGACCGGGCCACCCGATCGAAGGCCTGCACGAGTTCATCGAGATAACGATCGGTCTGATCGGCGGACCAGGTTTCCGCACCATAGGCCCATACACCTTCGAGGTCTCGTAGGGCCTCAGGCGCAAGGGTGTAGCGGGCGCTATCGGGCGCCATGGCTCTCGCGCATCCGCCGCTTGAAGGCCTCGGGATCAAAGGGCTCCGGCGGGCCGCTTTCGATCCCCTTGGTGATGGCCGCCTGAAGCTGGTCGAAGGCTGCGAGACGCTCCTGGTCCTTGCGGATCAGATCGCGGATATAGTCGCTGGCATTGCCATAGCGGCCGCTTTCGGCCTGCCGCTCGACCCAGGCCTTCATCGGATCGGGAAGGGATACGTTCATCGTTGCCATGGTCTGCCTCCGGTCATGCAGACAAAATGGCGCGGATGGCAAAGTTTGTCAAAACACGGCTTCACCCATGCCGGGCGCGACTGTCCTCCGGGGCCTCGGCACGATCCTCAAGGCCGTAGTCGCGGAGCACTTCGGCGACGCGGAGGCGGTAGGCGGCGAAGACGCCGCCACGGCCGGCGGACTGGGCGGCGCGGTGCTCTTCCGTCTCGCGCCAGCGGCGAACCGCCTCTTCATCGCGCCAGAAGGAGAGCGAGAGCAACTTGCCACGCGTGGTCAGGCTCTCAAAGCGCTCGACGGAAATGAAGCCGTCGGTCGCCTCCAGATGGGCACGCAGGTCGCCGGCGAGATCGAGATAGCGGTGGCGCTCGCCGAGGAAGGGCACGACCTCGAAGATCACCGCGATCATGGCTGGACCTTAAGTGGCGCCGGATTGGAGACGTTTTTCAGGAAGAGGCGGTCCTCCTCCAGGATGAAGCGGGCCTTCCTGGCGAAGTCGTAGTTTGCCTTGCCCAACGGATCGGCGGCAAGCCTTGCGCGATAGGCCTCGTAGGCTGCGAGATTCTCGATGTGGTAGATGCCATAAGCCGTGGTGGCCGAGCCCTCGTGCGGGGCGAAGTAACCGACGAGATCGGCGCCACAGCGCGGGATCGCTTCGCCCCAGTTTCGGGCATAGGTGGCGAAGTCGTCGCGACCGAAGGGGTCGATGCGGTAGCGGATGATGCAGGTGATCATGGGTGGCTCCTCGTTGTTGCGAGGCGGATTTGCCATGAACGAAGGGTGGGATGCTTCGATCGGGATCGAAGTTTCACCCGATACCTTACCTTCAACAGTTCGACCGGGATCGAAGCATTGGCTACACTGGCGAGGCAGATTGCGCGTCAAAACCTGGAGAAAATCTCATGGCGGAAGGTCCTGATATCGCGCGCATCGCCTCGCTGATTGGCGATCCCGCGCGTTCGAACATGCTGCTGGCGCTGCTCGGCGGCAAGGCGCTGACGGCCACGGAGCTGGCGGGGGCTGCGGGCGTGACACTGCAGACGGCGAGCTCGCATCTGTCCAAACTCGAAGAGGGCGGGCTTCTCTCCCAGCGCAAGCAGGGGCGGCATCGCTATTTCGCGCTGGCGGACGGTCATGTCGGGACAATGATCGAGACCCTGATGAGCTTTTCGGCGACGCGCGGGCATCTGCGCCACCGCACCGGGCCGAAGGAGCCGGAGCTGCGCAAGGCGCGGATCTGCTACGATCATCTGGCCGGCGATTTCGGCGTGCGGATGCTGGACAGCCTGGTTGCGCAGGGCGCGATCCGCGCCGAGGACGAGGCGCTGACGCTGACGCCGAAGGGCGAGGCACTGCTCGATGCCCGGGGCCTCGATATCGGCAGCCTCCGCGCCAGGTGCCGACCGCTTTGTCGCGCCTGCCTCGACTGGAGCGAACGACGGACGCATCTCGCGGGCGCATTGGGTGCGGCGCTTCTCACGCATTTTCTGGATCGCAGCCTTGCGTGTCGGGTGGAAGAGAGCCGGATCATCCGGTTTTCGCCCGAGGGCGAGCGGCAGTTTCTGGCCTGGTTTCCGCTGCCCGACTGAGGTCACGCTCCTCGCTTTAGGCGCCCCTTGAAAAGAAACCGACCGTACGGTATGTTTAAGGCAGATCCTGTTTCTGGAGTTTTTTCCATGTCCCCCGCAATCACTGCCTATGGCGCGCTCGCCGGCGCCATCGTGCTCGAAGTCATCGCCACGACGCTTCTGCAGAAGTCGGCGCAGTTCACCAAGCTCCTGCCGACCGCCGGCATGGTGATGTTCTATGCCGCCTCCTTCTACCTGCTCACCCATGCGCTCAAGGGCATGCCGCTCGGCGTCGCCTATGCCATGTGGGGCGGGCTCGGCATCGTGCTGACGGCGCTGATCAGCGTCTTCGTCTTCAAGCAGAGCCTCGACTATCCAGCACTTGCCGGCATCGGCCTGATCGTCTCCGGCGTGATCGTGATGAACACGCTGTCGAACACGGCGGCACATTGATGGTCTCGCCCTCCCCTGCCGAGGCTCAGCTGTCGGCCCATCACCGCAAGAAGCAGCCGGAGCAGGTGCGCCGGGCACTGCTCGATTGCGCCGCCCAGATCGCCGCCGAACAGGGTGCCCAGTCGATTACCATCCAGGCTGTCGCAGAACGAGCCGGCGTGACCAAGGGTGGACTGCTGCATCATTTCGACAGCAAGCAGGCGCTGCTCGCCGCCGTCTTCTCCGACCTTCTGGACCAGATGGATCGGGAGATCGACCGGAGCATGGCCGGCGACACGGTGATGCGTGGGCGATTCACGCGGGCCTATGTGCGGGCCTGCTTTTCCGATCGCAAGCTCGGTGACCGCAGCCTTTGGGGTGCGCTTTCGGTCGCCATCGTCTCGGAGCCGGCGCTGCGTGCACTCTGGTCGACCTGGCTCGACGGCCGCATGGCCCGGCATGCCGAGACGGACGGGGATCCGGCACTGATCGCTGTGCGCCTTGCCGCCGATGGCGTCTGGCTTGCCGACATGATGGAAAAGACCGGGGGATTGAGGCGCTATCCGCAAGCTTTCGAGACCGTGCTGCTGGATATGGCGGGCGGCTGAAGGCGGAGCATCCGGCCAGGCAGGCCTGCCATGCGCCCCGCATCATTGTTCTTGTCGTTCCGATCGTGTAGG
>JAIXSF010000429.1 GCA_027484835.1 Rhizobiaceae bacterium
AGGTCGAGAGCTTCCCCAACAACCTCGTCGCCGGCCAGTTCGGCTTCTCGAAGAAACCCTATTTCGAGATTGCCAACGAGGCCGACCGTGCGGTACCGACGGTCAAGTTCTGACGTCCAAACAAGGACGCGCTTGAGAGACAGAATTCATGACGACTGACAGTGTGACCATCCTTCCGCCCACCCATGCCCTGACGGGCAAGGTGAGCCCTCCGGGTTCGAAATCCATCACCAACCGCGCGCTTCTCCTGGCAGGTCTGGCGAAGGGCACCAGCCGCCTGACCGGCGCGTTGAAAAGCGACGACACCCGCTATATGGCCGAGGCGCTCCGCCAGATGGGTGTCACCGTCGAGGAGCCGGATGCCACCACCTTCGTCGTCACAAGCACCGGCGAGTTGAAGTCGCCGGCGGAACCGCTCTTCCTCGGCAATGCCGGCACCGCCACCCGCTTTCTCACCGCGGCTCTCGCCCTCGGCCATGGCCGCTATGTCGTTGATGGCGACGAGCATATGCGCAAGCGCCCCATCAAGCCGCTCGTCGAGGCACTGCAGTCACTTGGCGTGGCCATCGCCGCCCCATCGGGTTGCCCGCCGGTCGCGATCGACGCCAATGGCGCCTTCAAGAAGAACCACGTCGTCATCGATGCCGGCCTGTCGAGCCAGTATGTCTCCGCTCTCCAGATGGCAGCGGCCTGCGGTTCCGAGCCGTTCACCATCGAGCTTGCCGGTGCCGATATCGGCGCCCGCGGTTATATCGACCTGACGATGTCGGCCATGCGCGCCTTCGGCGCCAAGGTCGAACAGCCGACGCCATCGTCCTGGGTCATCCAGCCGACGGGCTATACCGCGACCGATTTCCACATAGAGCCGGACGCCTCTACCGCCACCTATCTCTGGGGTGCTGAAGTGCTGACCAAGGGCCAGATCGATATCGGCACGCCCTCGGATGCCTTCACCCAGCCGGATGCCAAGGCCTATGACGTGATCGCGCAGTTTCCGAACATGCCGGCCGTGATCGACGGCAGCCAGATGCAGGATGCGATCCCGACGATCGCCGTTCTCGCCGCCTTCAACGAGACGCCGGTGCGCTTCGTCGGCATCGAGAACCTGCGCGTCAAGGAATGCGACCGCATCCGCGCGGTCTCGACAGGTTTGAACAACATCCGCGAGGGCCTTGCGAAGGAAGAGGGCGACGACCTCCTGGTCTTCTCCGATCCGTCTCTCGAAGGCCAGTCGCTGCCGGCTGACATCGACACCTTTGCCGATCACCGCATTGCCATGAGCTTTGCGCTCGCGGGCCTCAAGATCCGCGACATCACCATCCTCGACCCCGCCTGCGTTGGCAAAACCTATCCGGGCTACTGGGATGCGCTCGCCTCGCTCGGCGTCGAACTCGTCAGGAACGATCCGAAATGACCATTTTCCTCCGCCTGTGCTCCGCTCTCCTTCTCGTTTTCTGGATGGCATGCGGCGCCCAGGCGGAGGAGGTCATCCGCGACTACCAGGCCGATATCACGGTCTTTCCTGATGCCACGATCGAGGTGACGGAGACGATTACCGTCAATGCCGAAGGCAACCGGATCCAGCGCGGCATCTTCCGCGATTTTCCGCTCTATGCACAGGATGCACGCGGCTTTCGTCAGAAGGTCGATTTCGAGCTGATCTCGGTGGAGCGCGACGGCCAGCCCGAAGCGAACCACACCGAGTCCATCACCGGCGGAATTCGCATCTATGCAGGCTCGGGCGACGTCTTCCTGCAGCCAGGCGAATACACCTATACAATCACCTATCGCACCGGCCGCCAGATCCGCTCTTTCGACGATCACGACGAGCTCTACTGGAACGTCACCGGCAATGGCTGGCTGTTCCCCCTCGAGGAAGCAAGCGTCAAGGTCTCTTTGCCAAGCGATACAGCCCCGACGAAAACCACCTTCTTCACCGGCCCCATGGGCTCGACCGCCCAGAACGCCCGCGAGGTCCCGGGCTCGAACGGCCTCGAATTCCAGACCACCCGACCCCTCGGCCCTGGCGAAGGCCTGACCATCGTGCTCGCCTTCGACAAGGGCGTCGTCGCCGCGCCCTCGTCGGAAGAGACCACCTGGTGGTTCATCCGCGACAACCTCAACACCATCATCGGCTTCGGCGGCCTCGTCGTCATCTTCCTTTACTACCTGCGTTCTTGGGTAGCGGTCGGCCGCGATCCGCCGAAAGGTGTCATGGTGCCGCGTTGGGATCCGCCCGAGGGCATCTCGCCGGCGCTCGTCAACTACATCGACAACAAGGGCTTCTCCGGTGCCGGCTGGACGGCACTCTCGGCCTCGGCCCTTGAGCTTGCCGTCAAGGGTTATGTCGAGCTCGAAGATCTCGATCGCAGCATAACGATCCGCCGCACCGATAAGCGCATCGAAGGCAAGCTGCAGGCAGGCGAGGCGGCGCTGATCGCCGAAATCCCCTCGGCAGGCAAGACGCTCGTCATCGACAAGGCCAATGGCAAGCGGGTTCAGAGCCTCGGGGACAGCTTCCGGTCGGCGATCGAGAAGGAACATCGCGACAAGTACTACAAGGCCAATGCGGGCTACATCTCGCTCGGTATCGGCCTTTCGATCGCGGTTGTCGCCTCGCTTTTCATTTTCGGCAATCTCGATGAAGACGTCTATGCGCTGATCTTCGTGCCGACATTCTTCGCCGTCTTCTTCGGCTCCTTCACCGTCGGCATCGTCCACATGTTCAAGGGCGCCCGCTCGCTGTTCAGCAAGATCATCGCCATCCTGGCACTCGCCCTCATCGGCTTCGTCGCCCTGTCGACCATGGCACTGATGTTGATCTCGATGTGGGCGGACCTCGAAGCGACCCACCAGATTCCGGTGCTGGTAGCCTTCGGCGGCATCCTGCTTCTCAACATTCTGTTCTACTTCCTGATGGGGGCTCCGACCCCGCTCGGCCGGAAGATGATGGACGGCATCGAGGGCCTGCGCACCTATCTGACGCTCGCTGAAAAAGACCGCATGAACATGGCCGGCGCCCCGACGATGTCACCCAGCCATTTCGAAAAGCTTCTGCCCTATGCCGTGGCGCTCGGTGTCGAAAAGCCGTGGTCCCAGGCGTTTGAAACCTGGCTTGCCTCGGCTGCTGCCGGCGCTGCGGCAGCCTCCTACAGCCCCGGCTGGTACCACGGCGGCAACTACAGCAATTTCGGAGACCGCATCGGCGGCTTCTCCTCCTCCATGGCCTCGACGATCGCCTCCACCATCCCGACCCCACCGCCTTCCAGCTCCTCATCTTCGTCAGGCTTCTCCGGCGGCTCGTCGGGCGGCGGCGGGGGAGGCGGTGGCGGGGGAGGGTGGTAAGCCTCGACAAATGTATCATATGATGATACATTTCTGATCTTGGAAGTTTCAGATGATCCGGTCCTATGCCAACGCACTGACGGAGGCCGTGGCATCTGGGAAGGCACCGAAAGGTTTCCCGGCGGATCTGTTGAGACGCGCAATCGTGAAGCTGACGCTGATAGACAATGCGACTTCGCTCAACGACTTGACCCGTCCTCCAGGCAATCGGTTGGAGCTTCTGGAAGGAAGCCGGGCTGGACAGCATTCGATCAGGATCAACGACCAATGGCGGGTATACTTCGTCTGGTCCGATAACGGTGCCGATCAAGTCGAGATCGTCGACTAC